>NZ_LAVM01000024.1:0-70846 GCF_001083815.1 Nocardiopsis sp. SBT366
CCCCTGGCCCATGGGTGGCGGACCGCCGAGCGGTGGGCCGCCCGGGGGTGGACCGCTGGGAGGCTGGCCGCCGGGGGGAGGCTGGCCGCCGGACGGGTGACCGACGGCGGGGTTGCCTCCCGAGGGCGGACCCCCGACGGGGTTCTGGGGACCGCTCGGAGCGGGGGGCGGGGTCGCGGCCCCGGGCTGGCCCGGGACGTTGGACGGGTCCGAAGGGGGTTGAGGATGTGTCATGGGGCCCCGGAATCAGTGAGGGGAAGACGTACAGAGTCGGAGGTAAGAGGGGGCGAGCCCCTCTTATCCCGACTTTATTCGTCAGGTAGGACGCAATGTCCGACACCTCACGACCAGAGGAACCAGGAAATCCATGTGTGAGTTAGGTCACACACACCCGTGGCTAGCTCTCCGACAGCGCCCTGCTCCGGTCCCTCGCCGCCTCGATCGCGTCCGTGAAGGCCGTGCGCACTCCGTGTCGTTCCAGTTCACGCAGCGCCGCCGCCGTGGTGCCCCCCGGCGACGTCACGGCCTCGCGCAGGACCACCGGGTGCTCCCCGGAACCGTCGAGCATGGCCGCGGCCCCGGTGATCGTCTGCCCCACGAGGCGCTGCGCGGTGGCCCGCGGCATGCCCATGGCCACTCCGGCCTCGATCATGGTCTCCGCGATGAAGTAGAAGTAGGCCGGTCCGCTCCCGGAGATCGCCGTGACCGTGTCCATGTGCTGCTCACCGACCCGGAGCACCTCACCGACCGCGCCCAGCAGCTCCTCGGCCCGGTCCAGGTGCTCGGCCTGCGCGAACGCCCCACCGGAGACGGCCGTCATCCCCCGGCCCATGAGCGCCGGGGTGTTGGGCATCGCGCGCACGACCGGCACGCCGGAGGACAGGTGGTTCTCCATCACCGCGGTGGTCAGCCCGGCTGCCACCGAGATGACCAGGTGCTCCCGCGTCAGGTGCGGGGCGAGGTCGTCCAGCAGGGCCAGCATGTCCTGGGGCTTGAGAGCCAGCAGCAGGGTGCCCGCCCGCTTGGCGGCGTCCCCCGCCGGAACCGTCTCGACCCCGTGTCGGGCGCGCAGCTCCGCCGCGTGCTCCTCGCGCGGCTCCGTGACGAGCACGTCCTCCGGTGCGTGGCCCTGGGCCAGCAGCCCGGCGAGCAACGCCTCGCCCATCTTTCCTGCGCCGATGATCGCGATCATTAGGGGTCCTCTCTGCGCGTTCACTCCACGCTAGCCGCACGGAGGCTCCCGCGCCGACCACGCGTCCCACGGAGTGGACGTCCGAGGAGGCGGACCCGTCCCCGCCGGTCAGTCCTGGGCCGTGCCCTCGTCGTCGACCGACCCGCCGGGGTCGACCGAGAAGCGCCGGGGCGGGGACTGTCCGCGCCCGCGCAGCAGCGCGATGCGCTCACGGCGGCCCAGCGTGGGTTCGGGCTCGGGCGGCCCCTGCGCGAAGTGCAGCCGGGTGAAGGCCAGCGCCTCGGCCAGCTCGCGCATGCGCGCCTCGCGGTCCACGGACTTGCGGGTGCTCACCTCCAGGACCAGCTGTCCCTCGTAACCGCTGCCCGCGAGGTGTTCGAGCAGTTCGGCCACGGGCTGGGTACCGCGTCCCGGGATCAGGTGCTCGTCCAGGTTCTGGCCGCCGAGGCCGTCCGTCACGTGCACGTGGGACAGCCGGTCGCCCAGCCGTCTGGCCATGTCCATCGCGTCGGAGCCGGACATGGCGGTGTGCGAGAGGTCGAGGGTGACGTCCGGGTAGTCACGGTCGAGCGGGTTCCAGCTCGGGGCGTAGGGGACGACCTCGCGGTCGCGCACGCGCACCGGGTACATGTTCTCGACCGCGAAGACCACGTCGGTCTCGTCCTGCATGCGCGCCACGCCGTTCTCGAAGTCGCGGGCGTACTCGCGCTGCCAGCGGAAGGCGGGGTGCACCACGACCGTCCTGGCGCCCAGCGCCTCGGCCATCTCCTTGGACCGCTGGAGCTTCCCCCAGGGCTCACGCCCCCACACGCGCTGGGTGAGCACGAGGCAGGGGGAGTGGACCGCGGTCACGGGCATCTGGTGGTAGTCCGAGAGGCGCCGGAGGAGTTCGGTGTCCTGGCTGGCCGGGTCGGAGGAGACGAGGACCTCCACGCCGTCGTACCCCAGCTTCGCGGCGATCTCGAACGCGGCCGGGGTCTTCTCCGGGTAGACCGACGCCGACGAGAGGACCACGGGCGCGTCTGGGACCTGGATAGGGCTCACGTGTTCCAGAGTATGCGCTCCTCGGCGATCTGGCGCGGGCGCCCGCGTGAACACGGCGTGGCGGGGGTGCTCGGCGAGGACCGTACGGGCCTGTGAACTGGAGGGACGGCCGTTCCCCGGCACTCGGGGAACGGCCGTCGGAGATCAGTGGCGCGCCGGTGGCGCGGCCCCGCGGATGACGGGGTCAGAGTCGCACGGCACCGGCGAGGTCGTGACGGGTCACGTCCCGCTCGGAGATCTTCCCGCCGGAGTTCGGGGCGTCGATCATGCGGTCATCGCCGAGGTAGATCGCGACGTGGTAGGCGTGTCCGCCCGAGTCCGTCCAGTACAGGACGTCGCCGCGCCGGGCGTCGGAGTAGCTCACCCGGGTCCCCGACCGAACCTGGTCCTGGGCCACCCGGGGCAGGCTCACACCGGCCTGCTTGAAGGAGTGCTGCACCAGTCCGGAGCAGTCGAAGGAGTTGGGTCCCGTCCCGCCCCACGCGTAGGGCTTGCCCTTGTGGGACTCGGCCTCGTCGATGGCCTTCTCCACGTTGTCGGTGGACAGGGACTGGTGGACCCGCTCGCGGTTCTCGGCGTTCGCGGGGCCCTCCTGCGGGGCCGCGGCGGAGACGGGCTGGGCCTGAGCCGGGGCTCCCCCGGCGACTACGGTCGCGGCCGCGAGAGCCGCGACGAGGAGTGCGCTCGACCTACGGCGACGCGCCTGGGCGGATGCGGCCTGTCGCCCCGAGTGGGTGGTGGAACGGCAGGCCCGCGTTTGCTCATGGTGTCGTGGTGTTCGCATGACGTGGTGCTCCCTCGGTGCTCCCGTCGGGGCAGCCCGCACCACTGTGACGCGGGTCTCCCTGCCGCCAACACACCACCATTGGTCACACAGAGATCACGGAAAATCACTCTGCGTAGCCTAAGCAGCACCCAAGGACGGTAAAGACCACTTGACCTCGGCGGGCAAATCGGTCGTCGAATCATCAAACGACCACTCGCCCGCCGAGGTCAGTCACCACCGGCTACAGCCAGCTACGGCTGCGGGACGTTCAGGGCGGAACGCACGAAGTCGGTCGTCGCCGCCATGCCGAGGTTGTTCGGGTGGATCGGCGCGCCGTCCTCCGGGATCAGGCCCTCGACCCAGCGGGTGCTCGAACCCTGGCAGACGTCATGGCCGCGCTCGAAGGTGTCAACGAAGACCGCGCCCTGGGCTTCGGCCTCCTCCTTGAGCATCGCGTTCAGCGCGGTCTGGGCGGAGTCCAGCCACGGGACGTCCCCGCGGGAGATCGGCGTGCTCGGCCAGCAACCGCCGCTCTCCGGCAGGATCTGGAGGTAGCCGACGCTGAGGACCGTGGCGTTGGGGCTGCGCTCGGCGATGTCCGCGTACACGCCGGAGACCTCACCCCGCAGTCCCTCGATCCGCTGGTCGAGCTCGTCACCGTAGTAGTCGGCGCAGGGGCTGCCCAGCGGGTTGCCCAGGCTGCGCTTCGCGCACTCCAGGAGGACCTCGGAGAAACCGAAGTCGTTCCCCGCGATCCCCACCGTGACCAGGTCGGTCTCGGGACGCAGCGCCTCCAGCTGCGGCGGGGTGTCGTCGAACTGCGCCTCGTAGAGGTGGCTCATGACCGCACCGGAGCAGCTGACGTCGGTGAGGTCGGCGATTCCCAGCTCGTCCGCGAGGCGCTTGGGGTAGTTGACCGAGGACTGCATGCAACCGAGGAGCGGCATGTTGGCCTGGGCCTGGACCAGCGGACCGGCGACGAAGGAGTCGCCGATGGCCACGTAGTGCTCGAAGGCGGCGGCCTCGGCCGCCTGGGCCTCCTCGGCGGCGACGGGTGCGGTGGCCAGCGAGATCCCCATGGCGGCGAGCGCCAGGGGGGCCGTGAACCGGGCGAGGCGGCGCAGAGCGCCGGGGCGCTCACCGCCTCGGGAGGCACGGGGGATGGCGGGGGTTCGGTTCGTACGGAACACGAGGGATTTCCTCTCTCCAAGGAGCGGGGGCACAGGAGTGTTCTGACCATGGGGCGAGAGTGACTCTCCCCACATACTCTCTAACATGACTTACGAAACCCTTGACCTAACCGGTAGGTAACTTTCTTGTGTTTCATGGGGCTCCCGATTCCATTCGGGTCTGTCCCCCGCAGCCGTTAGCGTGTCGCCCATGGCAAAAGCTGCGAAGACGACGTTCCGGTGCGCCGAGTGCGGATGGACCACCCTCAAGTGGGTGGGGCGCTGCGGTGAGTGCCAGGCCTGGGGCACCGTCGAGGAGGCCGGGGCCCCCGCGCCCATGGCCGTCGCGGCCGCCCCGGTGACCTCCCGGGCACGCCCCATCACCGAGATCAGCGTGGAGAGCGCCGAGGCGGTGCCCACCGGAGTGGACGAACTCGACCGCGTCCTGGGCGGCGGAGCGGTCCCCGGCGGCGTCGTCCTGCTGGCGGGCGAGCCCGGCGTGGGCAAGTCGACGCTCCTCCTGGAGGTCGCCGCCATGCGCGCCGCCAAGGCGCCCGTCCTCTACATCACGGGCGAGGAGTCGGCCGGTCAGGTCCGGCTGCGCGCCGAGCGCCTCGGAGCCCTGTCCGACCAGCTCTTCCTCGCCGCCGAGACCTCCGTGGCCACCCTGGCGAGCCACGTCGACGCCGTCGCGCCGCAGCTGCTGATCGTCGACTCGGTGCAGACCATGGTCTCCCCCGAGGCCGCGGGCGTCCCGGGCGGAGTCACCCAGATCCGGCAGGTCACCGGTGCGCTGATCCAGATCGCCAAGGAGCGCGGCATCGCCACCGTGCTGGTCGGCCACGTCACCAAGGACGGCTCCATCGCCGGTCCCCGCCTGCTGGAGCACCTGGTGGACGTCGTCCTCCACTTCGAGGGCGAACGCCACTCCCAGCTGCGCCTGCTGCGCGCGGTCAAGAACCGCTACGGGCCCACCGACGAGATCGGCGTCTTCGAGCTCACCGAGAAGGGCATCTACGGCCTGCCCGACCCCAGCGGGCTCTTCCTCACCGAACGGACCGACCCGGTCCCGGGCACGTGCGTCACCGTGACCCTGGAGGGTCGGCGCCCCCTCATCACCGAGGTGCAGGCACTGGTCGCTCCGACGCCGCTGCCCGCGCCCCGCCGCGCGACCTCGGGCCTGGACACCTCGCGGGTGAACATGATCCTCGCCGTGCTGGAGAAGCGCACCGGGATGAAGCTGGCCAACATGGACGTGTACGCCTCGACCGTGGGCGGGGTGAAGCTGGGCGAGCCCTCCGTGGACCTGGCCCTGGCCCTGGCCGCCGCCAGCTCCAACAACGACGTCCCCCTGCCGAGCGGGTTCATCGCGATCGGCGAGGTGGGGCTGGCGGGCGACGTGCGCAGTGTGAACGGAGTGCGGCGCCGGGTCGCCGAGGCGCAGCGCCTGGGCTTCACGCAGGCGGTGGTGCCCAAGCACTTCGGCGACCCGGTCAACGGCATCCGCGTGCACGAGGTGGAGGAGCTGAGCGAGGCCCTGTCCTGGGTGGAGCGACGGGGCCGGCGCCGGGGTTCCCAGCGCGCGGCCGCCGAGGACTAGCGGACCGCCCTAGAAGTCGAAGATCACGCCCTTGGCGTTGGCCAGCTGGCAGGCGTTGCCGAAGGTCTCCTCGTAGTCCTCGGCACCGGTGACCCGGACGGTGACCGGGCGGTACTCCATCGTGCAGACGCCGTCCGTGTTGGCCGTCACGCTGGCGATGTCGCCGTGCTCGGCGATGAGGTCGCAGGCCTGGGCGGCCCGGGGGTGGTCGCCCCCGGCCGGGTCGCACTCCAGGGTGGCCCCACGGGCCCAGCTCGTGGCGGTGTCACCGTGCTTCTCGACGCCTCCGAAGACCTCGAGCATGTACGCGGCGCCCCGTTCGTCGGCGGTCGCGGGCGCGGCCGCGCTCACGGCGAGGGCGACGGCGGCGGCACAGGACAGGGCGGTGGCCATGAGCTTCACAGGAACTCCCGGGACGAGAACGACGAGAACAACTTTCGCCACGAATAGTAGTCACTCAGTGACGATCAGTTGTGTGTTTTGCGTGAACTCGTCCCGCGACCGCGGTCAGGCCTTGAGCTGGAACACGAGCTGGTCGACGCTGCCGACGTGGTCGCCGCGCAGGTTCGCCTTGTACCACCCGGGCTGCGCCTTGGCGCCGCCGTCACGGCAGTCGGTGAAGGAGCGCTCCAGGTCCCAGGAGACCGTGTACTCGTGCGGTCGGCCCTGGGTGAGCTGACGCTCCTCCTTGCTGTTGCCCTTGACGCAGTCGGCTGAGGAGTAGATCCGGTCGTCGCCGGAGTCCAGCCTGAGCTCGAACGCCTCGGGACCCACGTCCACGGTGCAGGTCTGCTCGGCGACGTTGACCACGGTCACCTTGAACTCGGGGTTGGCGCCACCGCCGTACACCTCCCGCTCCTTCTCCGCGAAGTCGAAGGTGACCACGACGTCCTGCGGACGGCAGTGGTCCTCGGGGCGCTCGGGAGCCGCGGCGTCGGCCGATCCCCCACCGGAACCGCCGCCGGAACCCTCGTCCCCCTCGCCCTCGGAGGGCGAAGCGGACGGCGACGGGGACTCCGACGGGGAGGGCGAGGCGGACGGGTCCGCGTCCTCTTCGTCGGTTTCGGCCTCGGAGGGATCCTCGGCTGGGATACTGGAGGAGGCCTCGGGTTCCTCGATGGACGCCTGGGAGCCCGCTGGCTCGCCGTCGTCGGAGGAGTTCCGGAAGGCGAGCGCGACCAAAGCGAACACCAGCATCACGCCAGCCAGGACGAAGGCGCGTCGCTTCCAGTAGGTCTCACGGCTGACGGGTGCAGGTTGTCCGGTACTTGACGCCATGGGCCGTAGTATTGCGGTTTTGCGTGCCACCCACCTACTCAACCCGCCGATTTCCCGTTAAAGATGAGCGATAACCCTTACAGCACCGCCGTTCTGGCGTGGTACGAGTCCAACGCCAGGGACCTGCCCTGGCGCCGCCCCGAGGCCTCGGCCTGGTCCATCCTGGTCAGCGAGATCATGCTCCAGCAGACCCCCGTCGTGCGGGTGCTCCCCGCGTGGGAGGCCTGGATGGAGCGCTGGCCCACCCCCGCCCACCTGGCCAAGGAGCCCTCCGGCGAGGCGGTTCGCATGTGGAACCGGCTCGGCTACCCGCGCCGGGCGCTGCGCCTGCACGCCTGCGCCGTGGCCATCACGGAGGAGCACGGCGGCGAGGTCCCCGACGACCACGCGACCCTTCTGTCCCTTCCGGGGATCGGCGCGTACACGGCGGCGGCGGTCGCGAGCTTCGCCTACGGACAGCGGCACGCCATTCTGGACACCAACGTGCGCCGGGTCCTGGCCAGGACCGAAACGGGGATCGAGTACCCGCCGAAAACCCAGACCAAGGCGGAGACCTCCCTCGCCGAGACGCTCCTGCCGCCGACACCCTCGGTCGCGGCCCGCTGGGGCGTGGCCGTGATGGAGCTGGGCGCCCTGGTCTGCACGGCCCGGTCGCCGCGCTGCGCGGACTGCCCCGTCGCGGGACAGTGCGCCTGGAAGCTCGCCGGGAAGCCCGCCCACGACGGCCCTCCCCGGCGCGGGCAGACCTACGCGGGAACGGACCGCCAGGTGCGCGGCAAGCTCCTGGCCGTGCTGCGGGCCTCACGCGAACCCGTGGTCAAGGACGCCCTGGACGCCGTGTGGGACGACGGCGTCCAGCGCGAGCGGGCCCTGGACGCCCTGGTCTCCGACGGTCTGGTGGACCCCCTGGACGACGGCCGCTACGCCCTGCCCGGGTAACCGGGTAACCGGGTAACCGGGTAACCGGGTCCCCGGTCACCCGGGGGCCGGTCCGGTCGTGTCGGGTCCGGACGGGACCTCAGTTCATCCGGGCCCCGACCTCCCCGGCGCCCTCCGCGTCGAACTCCGCCTGGGTGCCGTCGAAGGCGCCGCTGCACGGAGCACCGGGCTCGGGGGCGTGGGGGCTCTGCTCGTACTCCAGCAGGAAGTCCGCCAGCCGCGGGTCGGCGGGGTCGTCCAGCTTGAGCTGGGCTCCCCAGGCCGAGGCCACCACGGGGGACGGCAGGTCCTCCATCGGGCTGACCAGCACGTAGGAGCCCTGGGTGTGATGCGCGGTCAGCGTCTCCACCTCGTCGTCGGACAGTGCCGGGTCGTGCGTGATCCACACCGCCCCGTGCTCCAGCGAGTGGACGGCCGCCTCGGTCAGGACCGGTTCGTCGTACACCCCGCAGTTCTGCCAGAAGCCGTAGTGCTCCCCGCCGACCGGCGGGTACTGCTCGTAGTCGACGCTCACGCCGGTCTCCACGTGGTCCTTGGAAAGGTCCTCGAAGGTCTCGACCCCTTCGGTCCCCCCGCCACCGGCCCCACCGGAGCCGCTCGCCTCGTCCGACACCGCGGTGCCCCCGTAGAACAGGAAGCCGCCGAGGACCGCGCCACCCACCAGGAGCAGCGCCAGGGCGACGCCACCGACGATGAGCCACGGCGCCGCCGAACGGCCGCCGGGACCGGGCGCCCCCGGGTGCCCGTAGGGCGGATGTCCGGGCGGCGGACCCTGGCCCACCGGAGGCCCCTGGGAGGCGTCGTGCGGCCCTGAGGGGCCGTGCGGGAACGGGGAACCGAGGGGCCCCGGCTGCGGCGGCTGGGAGCCGTCTGGGCGGGGTTCGTTTGGATTGGCCACGGACGGCACCCTAGCGTCCGACTGCCTTCCCTCGCTTCGGGAAACGACGAAGGGGGCACCCCCGAAGGGATGCCCCCGTTCCTCAGACCACCGCCGGTACGGGACCGGCCGGGTCCACTACTCGCCCTTGGCGGCGGACTCCACCTCGGGGGTGTCCGGCACCGCGGCGGGCTTCGGCACGCCCTTGAAGGTGAACTTCGCGTCCGTGCCCTCGCCCTCGGCGTCGATCACGACGATCTGACCCGCCTTGAGGTCGCCGAAGAGGATCTTCTCGGAGAGCTGGTCCTCGATCTCCCGCTGGATCGTGCGACGCAGCGGCCGCGCGCCCAGGACCGGGTCGAACCCGCGCTCGGACAGGATCTGCTTCGCCTTGGGGCGCAGCTCGATGCCCATGTCCTTCTCCTTGAGCCGGTTGTCCAGGCTCGTGATCATCAGGTCGACGATCTGGAAGATCTCCTTCTCGGTCAGCTGGTGGAAGACGATGACGTCGTCCACACGGTTGAGGAACTCAGGCCGGAAGTTGGTCTTGAGCTCATCGCTGACCTTCGCCTTCATCCGCTCGTAGTTGGTGTTGGCGTCGTCCTCCTTGGCGAAGCCCATGGCCTGGCCCTTGGAGATGTCCCGCGTACCCAGGTTGGTCGTCATGATGATGACCGTGTTCTTGAAGTCGACGTTGCGACCCTGGGCGTCGGTGAGACGACCCTCCTCCAGCACCTGGAGCAGAGAGTTGAAGATGTCGTTGTGGGCCTTCTCGATCTCGTCGAACAGGACCACGGAGAACGGCTTGCGGCGCACCTTCTCGGTGAGCTGGCCGCCCTCCTCGTAACCGACGTAGCCGGGCGGGGAACCGAACAGCCGCGAGACCGTGTGCTTCTCCATGAACTCGGACATGTCCAGCTGGATCAGCGAGTCCTCGTCCCCGAACAGGAACTCGGCCAGGGTCTTGGACAGCTCGGTCTTACCCACACCGGACGGACCGGCGAAGATGAACGAACCACCGGGGCGCTTGGGGTCCTTCAGACCAGCGCGGGTACGGCGGATCGCCTGGGAGAGCGCCTTGATGGCGTCCTCTTGGCCGATGACCCGGCGGTGCAGCTCGTCCTCCATGCGCAGCAGGCGCGAGCTCTCCTCCTCGGTCAGCTTGAAGACCGGGATGCCGGTGGACGCGGCCAGGACCTCGGCGATGAGCTCCTCGTCGACCTCGGCCACGACGTCCATGTCGCCGGCCTTCCACTCCTTCTCCCGCTGCGCCTTCTTGTTGAGAAGCTGCTTCTCGTCGTCGCGCAGGGACGCGGCCTTCTCGAAGTCCTGCTCGTCGATGGCCGATTCCTTGTCGCGGCGCACGCCGGCGATCTTCTCGTCGAACTCGCGCAGGTCCGGCGGAGCGGTCATCCGGCGGATGCGCATCCGGGAACCGGCCTCGTCGATGAGGTCGATCGCCTTGTCCGGCAGGAACCGGTCGCTGATGTAGCGGTCGGCCAGCTGCGCGGCGGCCACGAGGGCGCTGTCGGTGATGGAGACCCGGTGGTGGGCCTCGTAACGGTCGCGCAGGCCCTTGAGGATCTCGATGGCGTGCGTGATCGTCGGCTCGTCCACCTGGATCGGCTGGAAGCGGCGCTCCAGCGCGGCGTCCTTCTCCAGGTACTTGCGGTACTCGTCGAGCGTGGTCGCACCGATGGTCTGGAGCTCACCCCGGGCCAGCATGGGCTTCAGGATGGAGGCGGCGTCTATGGCACCCTCCGCCGCGCCCGCGCCGACCAGCGTGTGCAGCTCGTCGATGAAGAGGATGATGTCACCGCGGGTGCGGATCTCCTTGAGCACCTTCTTGAGGCGCTCCTCGAAGTCACCGCGGTAGCGGCTGCCCGCGACCAGTGCGCCCAGGTCGAGCGTGTACAGCTGCTTGTCCTTGAGCGTCTCGGGGATCTCACCCTTGACGATCTTCTGTGCGAGCCCCTCGACCACGGCGGTCTTACCGACACCGGGCTCACCGATGAGCACCGGGTTGTTCTTGGTGCGCCGTGAGAGCACCTGCATGACGCGCTCGATTTCCTTGTCCCGGCCGATGACCGGGTCGAGCTTGGACTCACGCGCGGCCTGCGTCAGGTTGCGGCCGAACTGGTCCAGCACCAGCGAGGTGGAGGGGGTGGACTCGGAGGAGGCTCCGGTGGCCTGCGGCTCCTTGCCCTGGTAGCCGTGCAGCAGCTGGATGACCTGCTGGCGGACACGGTTGAGGTCCGCACCGAGCTTCACGAGGACCTGGGCGGCGACGCCCTCGCCCTCGCGGATCAGGCCCAGCAGTATGTGCTCGGTACCGATGTAGTTGTGGCCGAGCTGAAGCGCCTCGCGCAACGACAGCTCAAGGACCTTCTTGGCGCGCGGGGTGAAGGGAATGTGTCCCGACGGCGCCTGCTGGCCCTGACCGATGATCTCCTCGACCTGCTGCCGAACCGCTTCGAGGCTGATACCAAGGCTCTCGAGAGCCTTGGCGGCGACACCCTCACCCTCGTGGATGAGGCCGAGCAGGATGTGCTCCGTACCGATGTAGTTGTGGTTGAGCATCCTGGCTTCTTCCTGAGCCAGAACCACCACTCGCCGCGCGCGGTCGGTAAACCTCTCGAACATGTCTCGTCGCTCCTCTACAGAGCGGTCAGGCAGGGACGGCGATGACCGACCCGACTCTTCCGCATATAGGCCCCACAGGGATTAACCGCCCCGGGGAGCACTGTCGCACCCGCCCACCCTTCCGGCGGCTGCCGACAGGGTGGACATCTCCGTACGGCCGACCGCAGCCGTCCGTGCCAGAGACTTTCCCCGACGATAGGGCGTTCACCCAACATCCAACTACCAATTGGCGCGTCAGATTTCCCTGTACGCCGAAGGCGAACGGCCCGGGACTCCCATCCATCACGAGAGTGCCCGGGCCGCACGTGCGTAAGCCGGATTGTCGGCTCTAAGCGAACAAGCGGAAGCCGTGTTGTTCTTCAAGCGGAAATGGACCGAACCATCTCCCGGAGTGAGCCCGGTGACCCGGGCCGACCCGCGCGCGAGCCACCCGGCGGCGGGCCGGGGGCAGAGCCCCTCGGGGATCCTCAACGGCGGCGCGAACCGCGACCGAGCCGACACGCCGGTGTACCGGGCCGCCTCGTGAGCGGGGGTACCGCGCGTGTCACGTCACCCGCACCGCTCTCCGCCTTCGGTGAACGCCGGGGACCACGGGTCCATTCCGAAGCCTCCCCGGCCTCGGGTCGGGATCCGTGCCCACAGGGCCTCACGTTCATCGGCGCGCCCTCTCGTCCCGGTGTCACAGGCCTCGGGAACCGGGCCTCGGGACGAACGGGTTCGGGACACCGCGTCGGTGACGCATGGGGCGAAATGTCGACCAGGACCCACCCCTATTCCGCCGCGTAGCGGCGGCAAACCTAACCCTTGACGGCCTCGTATTCGGCGACGATGGCCGCGGGGATACGGCCGCGCTCATTGACGGGCTTCCCGGCGGCCTTCGCCCAGGCGCGAATCTCGGCGCTGCGCTCACGGCTGGGAGCATTCCGGGTACCGCGACGAGCGGTACCGCGTGCCTGCTTCGCGGGGGCCTTGCGGGAGGCCTCAATGAACGGAGTAAGAGCCTCACGGAGCTTGGCGGCATTACCCGCGCTGAGGTCGATTTCGTACGTCGATCCATCGAGACCGAACGTCACCGTCTCCTCGGCCTCGCCGCCGTCGAGGTCGTCGACCAGGAAAACCTGGACCTTCTGTGCCATGGAATCAAACCTTTCAGCAGAGCGGTGTCTCCACACCTGAATATAAAGCTATCTCGCGAGAACGCGAAAGACAATTCCCGGCGTGCCAGAAATCACCTGGACCCGGAGCGACGAGATTCGGGGTCGCCGGAGCAGCGCGGGGCCGGCGAGTTGGCCCGCACACGCTGACCCCCGGCGCCGCGGCGCTGGGGACCGGGTTCAGCGAGGCACGGTATCTAACGAGCCTCGGATTCGGTACGTTCCCCGTCCTGGGCAATCGGCGTCTCGTTCGTCGCCTTGGTCTCGTCGACCCGGGCCGCGTCGTTGTCGACCGCGGCCTCCTCATCCTTGGCCTCATCGCTGACCAGGCTTCCGTCCATCCTGCGCGGCGCCATCTCCTTGCGCAGCAGCTTGATGACGAAGGCACAGAACACGGTCGCGACAACCACGGGCGGGATGAGCGCGGACAATACGTCGATCAGTCCAGGGGGAAGCACCGATGACAAAAAGTCACCCATCGAAGCGGCCTACCCTTCCTGGTTGTTACTTATTGCAGCAAATACCCGACTCAGTGTCGGTCCTGCCGTGGGGGATGGCGCTCCGGCACCGCCGGGCAAACGCATACCAGACATCATAGACATCGTTTGCCCCCGACTTGACACCGGACGTACCGAAGATGGTCCTTCAAAGCCTGATGGTGGCCAATGTCCGGTCGACTGTTCCACCTCCGCGCGGGAAGACCTCCATCACGGAGTCGGCCGATCGCGGACGGTGTCCCACAAATCCGGGATGCCGAACGTCCCGTCGTCACTTCACCGGGGAACCGGCGATCCTGACGGACGCAGGTACACATTACCTGCCTTGTTCCACACCCATACCACCCGGTGCGGTTAAGGACCTAGGGCCATCGGGGGATCCGGCGAACCGTTCCGAAGACGAAGCCGGTCCCTATCCGGGACCCAAAAGCTTTAGCCGGACACGCTTGCCGGACTCCCGTCGAGGTGCACAAGCATCCTGGTGTTCCCCAGGGTGTTGGGTTTGACCCGCTCCAGGTCGAGGAATTCCGCCACGCCCTCGTCATAGGAACGCAGGAGTTCCTCGTAGACACGGAACGAGACCGGAGTGCCCTGGATCGGGGCAAAGCCGTGTTTGGCGAAGAAACCGGTCTCGAATGTCAGACAGAACACACGGCGTACGCCCAACTCGCGCGCGGTGTCCAGTAGTTCGGTCACGATTCGGTGTCCGACGCCGAAACCGCGCAGGGAGGGGTCCACGGCGACGGTGCGCACCTCGGCCAGGTCCTCCCAGAGCACGTGGAGGGCGCCGCAGCCGACCACGCGGAGCTCACCCTCCGGCTCGGCGTGTTCGCCGGGTGTCGGCTCGGGAACGCTCTCCGCCTCGGCCACCCAGAACTCCTGGATGTCCTCGTAGAGGTTGACGGTGCTCTTGGAGAGCACGCGGCGGTCGACGGAGTAGGTGTCGACGAGGCGGCGGATGTGGGTCACGTCACGCGTCCTGGCGCGACGGATCCGGACATGACGAACGGGCATAGCCGGACCAGACTACGCCCAAGCGACCTCCCACCGGAACGCTCCTCATCCGGTGGTCGAAAGCTCGGCCTGCTGGGCCGGTATGCCCGCGGTGTCTCCCGGCGGTCGCCGGGTGGCGTCAGATCAGATGAGCTGACGCCGCGCGGCCCACACGACCGCCTCGATGGGTGTGTTCACGCCCAGCACGTCGCAGATGTTGCGAATGCGACGTCGCAGGGTCCGGGCGCTGAGCTCGAGGTGCCGAGCGGCCACTTCGGTGGTGACACCGGTGGCGATCTCGGCGAGCAGTTCGACTTCCTCGTGACTCAGCTCGACCGGCGTGTAGGGGCCGTTGAACGCGTTCTCGCGCGACCGGGCCTGCAGGGGAACCACGTTCTCCCTGTGTTCCCGTGGCGAGAGGGTGTTCTGGTCCTCAACGGTACGTCGTACGAGTGTGGCCTGTTCCACTCCGTCCTCCCTCATCCATGTGAGTGCGGAACATCAACTCGTTACCGAGGAGTCAAGCGCGTCGACTGGCTGTCGGCGCGGGTGAGTCCCGACCACCCCGACCGCCCCCGGAACCCCTCTGGCACAGGGGTGGGAGCAGGAGGGGAGCACGAGACACACGGACCCCGGGCGTCGCGGTCTGGGACGGACAGACCTCGTCGTGGGTACGCGTGCGGCGGGTTGTCCGGATCGTGTCTCGACCCGGGCCCCGGCTCACCGTTGTTCTCGACCACTTCGGCAAACTCGCGGACCGAAGTCCGCCCTCAGCACGCTAAGCGGAGCGGATGATACCGTCAAGGCCCAATAAATCACCATGCGTGATGGCGTAAAGCCCGTGCGTCACAAGTTCACGCGTCGGGAAATATCCTCCCCAGCCTGACCTGCGTAAACAATCTCCAACTTTGTCGGGGCTCCGATAACTCAACTTTCAAGGGAAAAACCGGGCTCTTCCCCACAGGACATCCTGTTCTGGCGGGTGGTTTGTTCCGTCTGCCCGGAAAGTGAGGCGAGTCTCGTGGTGTCAGACACATTTGCGCTCTCAGAGGCGCCCACGACTCGGGGCCGCCGCACCTGAGGGTGCGACGGCCCCGAGTCCAACTTTCGGTCATCCCGCTACAAGCGTTTCGCCTTTCCCCTTTCCCTCCTCGGGATCGGGGAACCGGCTAGGACGTACGTCCGTCGGACACGACCTAGTCCCCGGAGGGCTTGACGATCGGGAAGAGGACGGTCTCCCGGATGTTCTTCCCGGTGAAGGCCATGAGCAGACGGTCGATCCCGATCCCCACACCGCCGGTGGGCGGCATGCCGTACTCCAGCGCGCGCAGGAAGTCCTCGTCGAGCTGCATCGCCTCGGGGTCGCCGTCGGCGGCCATCAGCGACTGCTCGGTCAGGCGGCGGCGCTGCTCGACCGGGTCCACCAGCTCGGAGAAGCCCGTGCCGAGCTCCATGCCGAACCCGATCAGGTCCCACTTCTCGGTGAGCAGCGGGTCCTCGCGGTGCTGACGGGTCAGCGGGCTGGTCTCCAGCGGGAAGTCGCACACGAACGTGGGCTGGATGAGCGTGTGCTCCACCAGCTCCTCGAAGACGTGCTCCACCAGCTTGCCCTGACCCCATTCGTGGCTGTACTCGACGCCCTTGGCCTCGGCCAGGCGACGGACCTCCTCGATCGGCGTCCTCGGGGTGACCTCGGCCCCCAGGGCCTCCGAGACCGAGCCGTACAGCGTGACGCGCGGCCACTCCCCGCCCAGGTCGAAGGTCTCGCCGTCACGCTCGATCGTGGTGGAGCCGAAGACCGCGCGGGCGGCCTCCTGGATCAGCTCTCGGGTCACCTCGGCCACGTCGTCGTAGTCGGCGTAGGCCTGGTAGAACTCCAGCATCGTGAACTCGGGGTTGTGCGTGGAGTCCGCGCCCTCGTTCCGGAAGTTCCGGTTGACCTCGAAGACCTTCTCCAGGCCGCCCACGACGAGCCGCTTCAGCGACAGCTCGGGGGCGATGCGCAGGTACAGGTCCATGTCGTAGGCGTTGATGTGCGTGACGAACGGACGCGCGGTGGCGCCGCCGTGCACGCGCATGAGCATCGGGGTCTCGACCTCGATGTAGTCGCGGGAGCTCAGCCCCTCCCGGATCGCCCGGATGGCGGCCGAACGGCTGCGCACCATCTGCTGCGACTCGGGGTTGACGATGAGGTCCACGTAGCGCTGGCGCACCCGGGCCTCGGGGTCGGTCAGACCCTTGTGCTTCTCCGGGAGCGGGCGCAGGCACTTGGCCGTCAGCGTCCAGTCGCTCACCATGATGGAGAGCTCGCCGCGGCGGGAGGTGATGACCTCGCCCTCCACACCCACGTGGTCACCGAGGTCGACGTCGGCCTTCCAGGCGTCCAGGCCCTCCTTGCCGACCTGGTCCAGGGACAGCATGATCTGCACGTCCCCGGTCTCGTCGCGCAGGGTCGCGAAGCACAGCTTGCCGCCGGAACGGTAGAGCATGACGCGACCGGCGATGGCGACCCTCGCCCCGGTGTGGGTGTCGGGCTCCAGGCCCTGGTGTTTCTCACGCACGGGACCGATCGACGTCGTCCGCGGGTAGTTCACGGGGAAGGGGTCGGTGCCCTCCTCCCGGAGACGGTCCAGCTTCTGCCGCCGGACCCGCATCTGTTCGGGCAGGTCGTCATAGTCGTCGTGCGTGTCATTCACGGGCCCGATCCTACCGGCGCCAGCACCCCGGGGGGCACCGTACGAGTGGTGCGCGGTGGTGGGCCCGGGCGCGGACGGGCGGGTGGGCGCGGGGCCGCCCACCCGGGGTCAGCCGGTGTTGCGCTCGAAGACCAGGCGCAGCCCGGTGAGGGTGAGCCAGGGTTCGTGGACGTCGACGGTCTCGCACTCGCCGACCACCGTTCCGGCCAGGCCGCCGGTGGCGACCACCGTCACGTCGTCCGGGTTGTCCGTCAGCTCCGCGACCATGCGGTCCACGATGCCGTCGACCTGCCCGGCGAACCCGAAGACGATCCCCGAGCGCAGCGCCTCCGTGGTGTTCTTGGCGATGGCGGAGCGCGGCCTCACGATCTCGACCATGTGGAGCTGCGCCCCGCGCCGGGAGAGGGCGTCCACCGAGATGTCGATGCCCGGCGCGATGGCGCCACCCACGTACTCGCCCTTGGCGCTCACCGCGTCGAAGGTGGTCGCGGTCCCGAAGTCCACCACCACGCTGGGCCCCCCGTAGAGGTGGCTGGCGGCCAGCGCGTTGATGATCCGGTCGCTGCCCACCTCCTTGGGGTTGTCCATGCGGATGGGCACGCCCGTCTTCACCCCCGGCTCGACGATCACCGCGGGCCGGTCGCCGAAGTGGCGGCGGAACATGTCCCGCATCTCGTGCTGGACCGAGGGGACCGAGCAGCACATCGCGATGCCCTCGATCTCGCTCTGGTCGTTCAGGGAGCTGCCGTCGATGAGCCCGCGCAGGACCACCGCCCACTCGTCGGCGGTGCGTCTGGTGTCGGTTCCCACTCTCCAGTGTTCGAGAAGGTCGTCGGAGTCGAAGAGACCGAAGACCGTCTCGGAGTTGCCGACGTCGATCGCGAGCAGCATTCTGGGGGCCTCACTGGTCGAATTGGTGTGTACCCAAGGAATCTTCCACCAAGTGGCCCCCTCACAACAGGTCGAGCGCGATATCCAGTGCCGGGCTGGAGTGGGTGAGCGCCCCGACCGCCAGGTAGTCGACCCCGGTGCGGGCGACGTCGGCGGCCACGTCCAGGGTGAGTCCGCCGCTGGACTCCAGACGGGCGCGGCCGTCCACGAGGGCCACGGCCTCGGTCAGCCGCTCCACGGGGAAGTTGTCCAGCAGGATCTCCTCGGCCCCGGCGGACAGCGCGTCCTCGATCTGGTCGATCCGGTCCACCTCCACCTCCAGGGGCAGGTCCGGGAAGCGCGCGCGGATGGCGCGGACCGCCTCGGCCACTCCCCCGGCGGCGACCACGTGGTTGTCCTTGACCAGCCCGGCGTCGCTCAGGCAGTACCGGTGGTTGACCCCGCCGCCGCAGCGGACCGCGTACTTGTCGAGGGCGCGCAGCCCCGGGGTGGTCTTGCGGCTGTCCCGGATCCGCGCTCCGGTACCGGCCACGGCGTCCACCCAGGTGCGGGTGGCCGTGGCGATCCCGGACATGTGGGTGAGCAGGTTGAGCGCCGTGCGCTCGGCCGTGAGCAGGTCGCGGGTGCGGGCGGTGACCGTCATGAGGACGTCGCCGCGCTTGACGGGGTCGCCGTCCCGCACCGCCCGGGAGACCTCGACGGCGCCCTCGGCCACCGTCCAGAAGACGAGTTCGGCGAGGGGCAGACCGCTGACGGTGCCGTCGGCCCTGGCGACCACGTGGGCGGTGCGGACCTGGTCGGCGGGGATGGTGGCCACCGTGGTGACGTCGATCCGCGGACCCGCGGTGAGGTCCTCGGCGAGGGCGCGGCGGACGGTGTCCACGTGGGACTGGTGGGGGGCGGTCCACGGAAGCGTGAACTCGGCGCGCGCCTCGGGCGCGGGGCCGGGCTGGGCCAGGGGGAGGGCGATGGCGTCGAGTTCGGCCACGAGGGCGGGCGGCAGCGACGCCTCCCGGATCTCGTCGGTGGTCACGATCGTGTCCCCTTCCAGTCGGACGACCACGGGCCGCACGCGCAGCTCGGGTCGGGGTTCGGGTGTGTCGGCGCGCTGGTGCGCGCCCCGGCTCTCGGTCCGGTGGAGCGCGGCGGCGGCCACGAGGCGCGCCACCGTGAGCAGGTTGGTGGCCTCCCAGGCGGCGACGCCGGGTGCGACGTGCGCGGCGGGAGTCGCCAGGGAGCCGAGCCGGTCGACCAGCGCGGCCAGCCCCTCACCGGTACGCAGGACCCCGGCGTCGCGGGACATGAGGGCGCGGACCGTGGCGGAGGTGGCCGGGTCGACCAGCGGTGCGGTGGTCCCGGTGGTCCGCGCGGTACCCGGGTTGCGTTCCGGGTTCCGGGCCAGGCGGTCGGCGATCCGGTCGGCGTAGACCAGTCCCTCCAGGAGGGAGTTGGAGGCCAGACGGTTGGCCCCGTGCACGCCGGTGCGGGCCACCTCGCCCACCGCCCACAGGCCGGGGACCCCGGTGCGGCCGTCGATGTCGACCTCCACCCCGCCGGACGCGTAGTGCGCCGCCGGGGCCACCGGGATCACCTGGGTCAGCGGGTCGATGCCGTGGGAGCGGCAGGAGGCCAGGATGGTCGGGAAGCGGCGCTCCCAGGTGGCACGGCCGAAGTGCCGGGTCTCCAGGAACACGTGGTCGGTGTCCTGTTCGGCCATGGTCCGGGCGATGGTGCGGGCCACGACGTCGCGGGGGGCGAGGTCGCCGAGCTCGTGCACCCCCTCCATGATCCGGCGGCCCTCGGCGTCGACGAGGTAGGCGCCCTCGCCGCGCAGTGCCTCCGAGACCAGGGGTTGGCGGCCGCGCGCGTCCGGGCCGAGCCAGAGCACGGTCGGATGAAACTGGATGAACTCCAGGTCGCGCAGGCGGGCCCCGGCCCGGGCGGCGAGCGCGAGGCCGTCGCCGGTGGACACGGTCGGGTTGGTGGTGGCGGCGAAGATCTGCCCCATCCCCCCGGTGGCCAGCACCAGGGCGGGGGCCAGGACGGCACCGACGCCGTCGCGCTCCCCCTCCCCCATGACGTGCAGGGTGGCGCCGAGCACCGCCCCGCCGTCCGGGTCGCGCAGGGCGTCCAGGGCCACGGCGTGTTCGACGACCTCGATGCGCTCCTCGGACAGGACCGCCTGGACCAGGGCCCGCTGAATCTCGGCACCGGTGGCGTCGCCGCCCGCATGGGCGACCCGGTCGGCGCGGTGCCCGCCCTCCCGGGTCAGGGACAGCTCCCCGTCGTCGTCCCGGTCGAACTCGGCGCCGAGGGAGATGAGCCAGCGCAGCGCGTCGGGGCCCTCGGTGGCCAGGACGTGCACCGCGTGGGGGTCGCACATTCCCGCTCCGGCCAGGAGGGTGTCGACCATGTGGGCGACCGGCCCGTCCTCGGGGGCCATGGCCGCGGCGATACCGCCCTGGGCGTAGGCGGTGGAGCCCGTCGAGAGCCGGTCCTTGGTGACCAGGACGACCCGGCCCGTCCCGGTGCGGCGGACGTAGCGCAGGGCGGTACTCAGGCCCGCGATGCCCGAGCCGACGACGGCGACGTCGGCGTGGACGGTCCAACCCGGCTCCGGGGCCTCGATCCGGGTCTGTCTGGCAGGTGTCATCTTGGATCTCTTTTGGGGGCTGTGGCGGATGGCGGCTGGGGGGTGACGGTCACGTCCGGAGGGGCACGGTCACGTTGTCGATGAGCCGGGTGCGGCCCACCCGGGCGGCCACGGCCAAGACGGCGTCGCCCCGGTGGTCGTCGGCCGCGTCGGCGAAGGTGGCCGGGTCGACCAGGGCGAGGTAGTCGAGTTCGACCGGCGGGGTGGCCCGGGCGGCCTCGTCCAGGACGGCGCGGGCCGCCTCGCGGACGGCCACGGCGCCTCCGGTCGCGGCGTCGGCGCCCGCGCGCAGGGCCCGGGACAGGAAGAGGGCGCTCGCGCGGTCCGCCTCGGAGAGGTAGACGTTGCGGCTGGAGGAGGCCAGGCCGTCGGGCTCGCGGAGGGTGGGGGCGCCGACGATCTCCACCGGGAGGTCGAGGTCGTCGACCATGCGGCGGACCAGGGCGACCTGCTGGGCGTCCTTGGCCCCGAAGACCGCCAGGTCCGGGCGGACCAGCTGGAACAGCTTGGTGACCACGGTGAGGACTCCGGTGAAGTGGCCGGGGCGCGAGGCGCCCTCAAGGCGTTCGCCCATGGCGCCGGCGTCGACGGTGACCATCTGCGGGCGCGGGTACATGGTGGCGGTCTCGGGGGCGAAGACCACGTCCACGCCCTCCTCGCCGCACAGCCGGGTGTCGCCGGGCAGGTCGCGCGGGTACTGGTCCAGGTCCTCTTCCGGGCCGAACTGGAGCGGGTTGACGAAGACGCTGACCACGACGGTGTCGGCCCGTTCGCGGGCCAGCCGCATGAGGCTGCGGTGGCCGCCGTGGAGGGCTCCCATGGTGGGGACCAGTCCCACGCGGCCCGCGTCGGCCAGGGCGCGGCGCAGTTCCTCGGGGGTGCGGACGACGAGCGGACCGTCGGCGCCGTCGCGCCGGGCGGGATCGGTCATGGTTCTCCTTGGTGGTCTGCCGGGTCTCCGCGTCGAGTCCGGGTCGTGGCCCGGTACCCGTGCGTGTGCCGGTGGACGTCGTGTTCGCGGTGGCGCTCCGCCGTGGGCGGGCGCGCCCTCGCGGTCGGAGGGCGGTGCCCCGGGGTCGGGATCGGTCTCCGAGGCGCCGTGGGGTCAGCGACGCAGGACGTCCAGCAGACGGGCGGCGTCCTCGGGTTTGAGCATCCCGGCGTTGATGGCGCGGTCCGCGGTGAGCCGGGCCAGCTCGACGTAGCTGGCCACGCTCTCGGGCGCGTGTTCCCGAAGCTGCTCGACGTGTCCTGCCACCGTCCCGGCGTCGCCGCGCAGGACCGGCCCGCTCAGGCCGTGGATGCCCAGTCGCAGGGCGTTGTCCAGGGCCGCGCTGAGCATGGGGGCGAGCATGCGCGCGGGTTCGGACACCCCGGCGGCCGTGAGCAGGGAGGCGCTGTCGGCGACGAGGGTGACCAGGTGGTTCGCCCCGCCCGCGAGGGCCGCGTGGTAGAGGGTGCGCTTGTCCTCGGCGACCCACACCGGTTCGGCGCCCATCTCGACCACGAGGGCCTCGGCGATGGGGCGGAGCTGCTCGGGCGCGGTCACGCCGAAGGCGCAGTTGGCGAGCCGTTCGACGTCCTCGTCGCGGCCGGTGAAGGTCATGGCCGGGTGCAGGGCCAGGGGAAGCGCGCCGGCGACGGTGGCGGGGGCCAGGATCCCGTAGCCGTGGGCGCCGCTCGCGTGGACGAGGATCTTGCCGCGCAGGTCGGTGCCGGTCGCGGCCAGGCCCTCGACGAGGTCGGGGAGGGCGTCGTCGGGGACGGTCAGCAGGACGAGGTCGCTGGCCTCCGCCACCCGGGCGGGTTCGAGGACGCGGGCGCCGGGGAGCCGCTCCTCGATCCTGGTCCGCGAGGCGTCGGAGACCGCAGAGGCGGCCACGACCCGGTGCCCGGCCCGTGACAGGGCGACGCCCAGGACGGAGCCGACCCGGCCCGCCCCGATGACGCCGACTCGCAGGCGGGCGGGACGCCCTTCGGTCGTCTCCATGAATCGTGTCCCCTCGTGGTCCGGTGCGTCCGCTTCACCTCGCACCGTGCTCTGAGCACACGATAGCCCGCCCGTACCGCTGACCAGCCGCCCCGCCCCCGCGGAAGGGGACGGGGCGGCCGGGTGACACGGAGAGGGGCGGGTGAGGGCACCCGCCCCTCGTCGTCAGTTCTGGATGATGACCCCGGAGTTGAAGCAGGAGCCCAGCGACTGGCCGAGGACGGCGTTCGAGTTGCCGCAGCCCTCGTTCTCGGCCTCCAGGTCCTTGATGTGGGTGAAGTTCCCACTGGCGTGGGTGTGGTGCGGGGTCCAGTGGCCCGCGTGCGCCGCGGCGGGGGCGGCGGAAAGGAGGACTCCGGCGGAGGCGAGGAGCACGGCACCGGTGGCGAGCGTCTTCTTCAGCACTACTTGTCTCCTTCAGTGTCCGGACGGGGGGACCGACCGAACTCGCAGTGACCCTTCGTGGCGCCCGGGGGCGTCGAGACGAAACTATCGACGCACGACCCCCATGAACATGCCCTGAACTGCATTGATCACAGAACATTGGCCTTTGCTCACACTGGGTACCCGAACGTCCCGGTGCCGATCGGGACAAAGGCGGGGACTTCGACCCCCGCCGCGTGCGCGCAGCGTGACCGGGCCACGGGGTTCCAGCCAGGCACCAATCACGGTTCCGGATGGGCAACCACCACCGGACACCGATTCCCCGGAGGCGGTCCGCATCCGGACACGCGAAAGGGCGCCACACCGTCGTCACGGAGTGGCGCCCCTGCACGGAAAGCTCGCTGGCCCTGGACCGGGTCGGATCAGCCGGGACGTCTCCGGCCGGACACCCCCGCCCGGGCGGGCCGGGAAGTCAGTCCTGCTACCAGTTCTTGACGCTGGCGCCGGAGTCGGTGCAGCTCGCGCCGGAGACACCCAGGATGGAGATCGCGTTGCCGCAGACGTTGATCGGCGCGTCGACGTCCACAACGGCCTGGTTGCCGCTCAGGATGCCGCCGTTGCCGGAGGTGAAGACGTTGCTGTTGGCCATGGCAGGAGTGCCGGCGAACAGGACGCTGCCGGCGGCAGCGGCGATGGCCGTGGCGGCGAAAGCCTTCTTCAGCATGTGTTTTCTCCCGTCAGCCGGTCAGCGGGGGCGCCAACCGGTCGATAACGTTGACGATGTGTATGACAGTGAACACTCAACGTGTTCACCACTATTTAGCCATAGGCCATCGCCGTCCGTGGCCGAAACACGAAAGAGTTTTCCAGTCCTGACCTGGAGGTATCACCATGAGTGAGAAGACATGTCGGACATGAAACGCCGAATCGGAACCCCTGAGGCCCCACAATGTGACACACGACACAGTTACGTCTCGGGGGTGTCACCGCTCGAACCCTCCGTTTTCTCACCCTCGTCCAGGCTGTTCAACGACTCTCCGTGCATGGTCGCCCGGGTCGCCCACCGTTCCGTTCCCGCGGAGGGCACCCTCGCCCGCCTTCCGTGCTCCACCAGAGCGTCCAGGAAACGGCGTCCCTCACTCGCGTTACGGTCGGTCGCACGCGCCGAGACGGGCCCCGGAGGGGTGTCCACGTCGACGGTCACCCTGCCCCTCAGCTGCGCGACCGGGCCCGCCGACAGCCGCAGCGCCTGCATCCGCTCCACCGGCACGATCTCCGTCACCCGGCACAGGATCCCGCGCACACTGACGAACAACCGTTCGTCCACCCCCACCGCGTGCGGCAGCGGGCCGCGGTTGTCCACCAACGGCACCAGGGCCGCCTCGCTCTCCGGGAACACCTCGTTCACCAGGGCGAAGGCCCTCCCACGCGGCGCCACCGGCAACAGCGCCGTCGAGTCGGCCTGGCGCGCGCCCGCGTATCCCGCCATCGTCGCCTCGACCCTCGCCACGCCCAGGGCCCGCCACAACAGCGGCTCCACGACGCGAACCGCCTGCACCCGGCCGGGCGGGACCGTCTGCATGCGCCGCTGGAACATCCCGTAGCGCAGCCGCAGCCCGTCCGAGGACGAGGAGGCGTAGAAGTCCGTGTAGCGCGCCAGCGGCCCCCAGTAGTAGCGCAGCAGCCCGAGGACGAGCGGGACCGCCCCGGCCAGCGCACCCTGTTCGAGGAAGACCACGAACGCGGTGAGGAGCAGGAGCAGCAGGACGAACGACAGCAGCACCGGCACGCGGAACGTCAGGGCGCCCAGGAGCAGCAGGAAGGGAAGCCGGTAGAAGGGCCACTCGGGTGCCTCGGGCGCCCGCCCAGGCAGACCGGCGGCGTGCGCCAGCACCGCCGCCCGGAGCCGTTCGGCCACCCTCCACCGCAGGCAGCGCAGCCGGATGGCGCTCCCGTCGCCCCCGGCCAGCTCGACCCGCAGCTCCGCCAGCCCGAACACCTGCATCAGCAGCGGGCGCACCACGTCCACCGCCTGGAGGCGGCTCAGCGGGATCTCCCGCGAACTGCGCAGGAACAGCCCGCTGTGCACCACCAGATGGTCCTCGCGCAGCCCGAACGAGCCGTACCACCACGCGGGCAGCGCGTAGGCGAGGGAGCCGAACACCACCGCGAACGCCAGCACGAACACCCAGGCCAGGCCGAACTGGCTCAGGATCGGCCCGACCAGCGCCGCGAAGACGAGGGTGACCCCGAGGACCTGGAGCGGGATGATCAGCCAGTGTGAGCGGAAGATCCCCGTGGTGACGTCGGCCGCCGGGTCCGGCCGCCGGGGCGGCGGGGGCGGCGGGGCGCCCCAGGCGCCACCCGGCGGCAGCATCGACGGCCCCCAGGCGGGCGGCGGAGGCCCCGGGCGGTGCGGTCCCTGCGGCCATGGTCCCCGCTGCGGCGGTCCGTGCACTTACAACCCCGTAGAGAAGGTCTCGCTGCGCGCCGCGAGCCGGTCGCGCAGCTGGACGGCCTCGGCCAGTGGAAGCCCCACCACCCGCGTGTCCGCCGTGCTCGCGGCGGTGCGCACGCGCACTGTCGCGATCCCCAGCGCCTGTTCGAGCAGATCAGCGGTGACGTCCACGACCTGCATCCGGCCGTAGGGGATGACCACCAGCTGCCGCACCAGCACCCCGTAGGTGAGGTACAGCTCGGCGGACTCCTCGGCGTATCCCCAGGAGCGCTGGAAGCGCCCGGCCAGGAGCCACAGAACGACGGCGGCCACCAGGACCGCCACCACCCAGGCCACGGCCGTTCCCGGCCGACCCGACAGGAACAGGAACAGGGCCCCGGCCGCCCCGACGACCAGGCAGCCCGCGCCCGTCACCAGACGGCGGTACCAGGCGAGTGCGACCGGAACCCGGGTCCATGCGGTGTCCCCGGGTGCGGCGAAGGCGGCGTCCACGGGGCGCGGCGGCGGGTCGGAGCCCTCCGGCGCCGGTGATGTCGGTTCACTGGTGTCCACGGGCTCAGTCAACCATCAGCGGGCAAGCCCCGCCCGAAACGGCTCGGCCGGAACCCGGAGTCATCCGCGTTCCGCCCCCGTCCCGGGCGGGCCCCACCCCTCAGCTCGCTCCTAGGCGAGCCCCGGTGTGTCGTCGCGGTCCTCGTCCTCGTCGTCGGGCACCCGGCAGGCGTGCTCGAGGTAGAGGGCGGCGGCCAGCAGCAGACCGGCGGCGAGCGCCGTGCCCAGCGCGGTCGCGAACACCTCACGGTGGCTGGGCAGCTCCAGCCGGTCGGAGACGGCCAGCGCGGTCCCCGCGAAGTACCCCGCGGCCAGCGAGGCGAACAGCGCGCTCGCCTTGGCCAGGGCCAGCAGGCGGGCCGCGCTGAGCGGCTCCATCGGCTCCGTCCCGGGCGCCCGGCGGACACGGCGCGCGGTGCGCCCGGCGGTGAACCCCTCCGCGAGGGCCAGCAGGAGCAGGGTCGGGATCGCCGACCACGGCATCAGCGGCAGGCCGCTCACCGTGTTGGCGACCAACAGCCCCAGCAGCGCCCCGAGGAGCGCCAGCAGGGTCGGGACGCGCCACCCGGTCGGGGTGAGCGTGCCCCCGCCCTCACCCGACACGTGCGTCCTCCTCCGGCAGCGTGAGCCCCAGGTCCTCCCGGAGGGTCAGCTCCTGCTCGCCCCCGGTGTCCGCCTCTTCAACACCGGCCAGCAGGGCGGCGACCGGCGCCCGGCCGGGCAGGACCGCTCCGGGGTCCGTGTCCAGCCAGGGACGCAGCACGAACGCGCGCAGGTGCGCGCGCGGGTGCGGCAGGGTCAGCTCCGGATCGTCGTCGGTCGTGTCGCCGAAGGTGATCACGTCCACGTCCAGGGTGCGCGGCCCCCACCGGACCTCGCGGACCCGCTCGAAGGCGCGCTCGGCGGACCGTGCCAGCTCCAGCAGCTCCTTCGGAGCACCGGCGGTGTCCACGACCAGGACCGCGTTGAGGAACGCGCCCTGGTCCGGCCCGCCCACCGGGGCGGTCTCGTAGACCGGGGAGACCGTCACCGGGGTGACGCCCTCCCCGGCGGACAGCAGGTCCACCGCCCCCTGGAGGGCGGCCATCCGGTCCCCGAGGTTGGAGCCCAGGGAGAGCACGGCACGCGCCACCGCCGGGCTCACCGCTGCCCCCGCTCACCCCGGGTGACGGTGACCGCCACGTCCGCGAACTCGTGCTCGATGGGCGCCGACGGCTTGTGCACCGTCAGCTCCACCCCTCGCACCAGGGACTCGGCCAGGCACACCTCGGCCAGGCGCTCGGCCAGGGTCTCGATCAGGTTCACCGGCTCGCCGGTCACGACCTCGACCAGCCGGTCGGCCAGCTCACCGTAGTGGACGGTGTCGGCGACGTCGTCGCTCTTCGCGGCGGTCGTCGTGTCCAGGTACAGCACGGCGTCCACGAAGAAGTCCTGCCCCTCGCGGCGCTCGAAGTCGAACACCCCGTGGTGGCCCCGGGCCCGCAGGCCCCGGAGCTCGACGCGGTCCCGCATCAGTCCTCGGCCTCCGTCTCGTCGTCGTCCTCCATCAGCACCGGGGAGGCGTGGTGCGACCACAGCCGCCACCCCTGGTCGGTGTCGACGAACAGGTTGGTGGTGACCACCTGCCCGCCCGCCACGAACCCGGGGCTGCCGTCCTCCGCCGTCAGCACGTTCTCCTCACAGGTCACCATGGCGATGTCGCCACCCACCCCGATGTGGGTCTCGGTGAGCACGTACTGGATGTAGGTGACGTTGGCCATGATCAGCGACCAGGCGCGCATGATCTCGGTGCGGCCGCGCAGGAGCGGCCAGCCGGGGTTGACGCAGACGAGGTCGGGGGCCTCGTGCTCCTCCGCCCACACGGTGCGCATCAGGTCGATGTCACCGTTCTCGATGGCGCTGTAGAACTGCGCGTTGGCCTCGGCGACGCGCTCCATGACCTCCTGGCGGGACTTCACACGTCACCCCGCTCAAGGTTCCGGTCCCGGCCCTCGGCGAGGCTGGCCCCGCCGTCGGCCCAGGCCGCCGCCACGCGAACCGCGTCGGCGTTCGGACGAACATCGTGCACCCGCACCGCCCAGGCGCCGCGATCGGCGGACAGGGTGGTCACGGCCGCGGTCGCGGCGTCGCACTCGACGAACGGGCGGTCCTCGCCCTTGGCGTCGCCGAGCAGTCGGCTGAGGAAGCGTTTGCGTGATCCCGCCACCAGGACGGGTCGGCCCAGTTCGTGGAACCGGTCGAGATGCCGGAGCAGCGCCCAGTTGTGCGCCTGTTCGGGGCGCTTGGAGAATCCCAGGCCCGGGTCCAGAACGATCTGGCCGGGGTCGACACCTGCGCTGATCATGGCCTCCATACGGTCGCGGAGTTCATCGAGGACCTCCTGGACGACATCCGTGTACACAGCACGGCTCTGCATGTCATGACTATGCCCACGCCAGTGCATCAACACGTAGGCCACACCGGAAGAAGCGACGAGTCGGCCCATCTCGGGGTCGGCCAGGCCGCCGCTGACGTCGTTGACCAGCACCGCGCCGGCCTCGACCGCGCTCGCGGCGACCTCGGACCGCATCGTGTCCACGCTGACCGCGACGCCGCGCGCGGCGAGTTCGCGCACCACCGGTTCGACACGGCGCAGCTCCTCGGGGGCCGAGACCCGTTGGGAACCGGGGCGGGTGGACTCACCACCCACGTCGACGATGTCCGCGCCCTCCTCGACGAGGCGCAGACCGTGTTCGATCGCGCGCTCGGGGTCGAACCAGGACCCGCCGTCGGAAAAGGAGTCGGGGGTGACGTTCACGACCCCCATGACCAGGCACCGCCCTCGGTCGGGCAGCCCCGGAAGTGTGTGTTTCGGCGCCATGCGCATCACCCTACGCGTACGCCGAGGGGCCGGGGGCACACGGCCCCCGGCCCCTCGGGCGGTGGTGTCGGAGTTCGGACCGGCACGGCCCCGAAGCGGGGTCAGCGCTGGTCGAGGATGAGGCTCATGACCTCGGAGCGGGTGCGGTCGCTGCTGCGGAAGATGCCCCGCACCGCGGAGGTGACCGTCTTGGCCCCGGGCTTGCGCACCCCGCGCATGGTCATGCACAGGTGCTCGGCCTCGACGACCACTATCACCCCGCGCGGGTCGAGGTGCTCCATAATGGCGTCCGCGACCTGGCCGGTGAGGCGCTCCTGCACCTGCGGGCGGCGGGCGTAGACGTCCACGAGGCGGGCGAACTTGCTCAGCCCGGTGATCCGGCCGTGCGGTCCCGGGATGTAGCCGACGTGCGCCACCCCGAAGAACGGCACCAGGTGGTGCTCGCAGGTCGAGTAGAGCTCGATGTCCTTGACCAGGACCATTTCCTCGTGGTCGGCCTCGAAGACCGTGGTGAGGACGTCACCGGGTTTCTGACCGAGCCCGGAGAACTGCTCCTCGTAGGCCCGGGCGACTCGCTCGGGGGTCTTGGTCAGACCGTCGCGGTCGGGGTCCTCCCCGATCGCGATGAGGATCTCCCGAACCGCGTGCTCGATGCGCTCGCGGTCGACGGGTCTGGCGGGAAGGTCCGAGCTCACGCCTGGTCTCCTTCGGTGGTGGTGGTCGACTCCGGGTGCTGACCGTTGCTGGACGGACCCTGGACGTCGGCACCGTTCAGCGCGGCCGTCTCCTTCTTGGAGCGGACCGGGGGCCGGTTGGAGGGCTGGCGCTTGCCGTAGCCGGTGTAGGAACCGCGGGTGGGCCGCTTGCGGACCGGCTCGAAGACCTCCAGCACCTGGGTCTTGGTGAGCGTCTCCTTCTCCAGGAGCTGCAGGACCAGCTCGTCGAGCACGTCGCGGTACTCGACGAGGACCTCGTAGGCCTCGTCGTGCGCGGACTCGATGAGGCGCCGCACCTCCTCGTCGATGAGGGAGGCGATCTCCTCGGAGTACTCGCGGGCGTGGGACATCTCCCGGCCCAGGAACGGCTCGGTGTTGCCGGAGCCGAACTTGCGGGCGCCCAGGCGCTCGCTCATGCCGTACTCGGTGACCATGTTGCGGGCCAGGCTGGTGGCCTTGTCGATGTCGTTGCCCGCGCCCGTGGTGGGCTCGTGGAAGACGAGCTCCTCGGCGGCGCGGCCGCCGAGCATCATGGCGAGCTGGTCCATCATCTGCGAGCGCGAGGTGAGGAACTTGTCCTCGGTCGGCACCGACATCGTGTAGCCGAGCGCGCGGCCGCGCGGCAGGATCGTGATCTTGTGGACCGGGTCGGCGTTGGGCAGCGCGTGACCGACCAGGGCGTGACCGCCCTCGTGGTAGGCGATGACCTTCTTCTCGCGGTCCGACATCACGCGGGTCTTGCGCTCGGGACCGGCCATCACGCGCTCGATGGCCTCCTCGAGGACGGCGTGGGTGATGACCTTGCTGTCCGCGCGGGCCGACAGCAGGGCGCCCTCGTTGATGACGTTGGCCAGGTCGGCGCCGGTCATCCCGGAGGTCTGTCGGGCGATGACGGCGAAGTCGACGTCCTCGGCCATGGGCTTGCCCTTGGCGTGCACGCCGAGGATCTCCTTGCGGCCGTCCATGTCGGGACGGTCCACGACGACCTGGCGGTCGAAGCGGCCCGGGCGCAGCAGCGCGGGGTCGAGGATGTCGGGGCGGTTGGTGGCGGCGATCAGGATGACGCCGCCCTTGACGTCGAAGCCGTCCATCTCGACCAGCATCTGGTTGAGGGTCTGCTCGCGCTCGTCGTGCCCGCCGCCCATGCCGGCGCCGCGGTGGCGGCCGACGGCGTCGATCTCGTCGATGAAGATGATCGCGGGGGCGTTGGCCTTGGCCTGCTCGAACAGGTCGCGCACACGTGAGGCGCCCACGCCGACGAACATCTCGACGAAGTCCGAACCGGAGATGGAGTAGAACGGCACCCCGGCCTCACCCGCGACGGCGCGGGCCAGCAGGGTCTTGCCGGTTCCGGGCGGGCCCATGAGCAGGACGCCCTTGGGGATCTTCGCCCCCATCGACTGGAACTTCTCCGGGTTCTGGAGGAACTCCTTGATCTCGTGGAGCTCCTCGATGGCCTCGTCCGCACCGGCCACGTCCTCGAAGGTGTTCTTCGGGGTGTCCTTGGTGATGAGCTTGGCCTTGGACTTGCCGAACTGCATGACCCGCGAGCCGCCGCCCTGCATCTGGCTGAAGATGAACCAGAAGATGACGATGATGATGATCAGCGGCAGGAGGCTGAACAGGGCCGTGGTCCAGATCGGTGTGGTCGCCACCGAGACCTCGTAGGCCTTCAGGTTCCCGTCGGGGTTCTCGCTGGACTCCTGGAGCATGTCGGCCAGCTGGAGGCCCTGCCCCTCCACCCAGTAGGCCTCGAGGATGTCCTCATCGACGGTGGTCAGTCGGATGCGCTGGTCGCGGTCGACGATCTCGGCGTTGTCCACCTCGTCCTGCTCGATGAGCTGGTAGACCGTCGAGATGTCGGCTTCCTCGGGCTGGGGACCGGAGCCCACGTCGAACACGCGGAAGCCGATAACGAGCATGAGGGCGACAGCCAGGATCCAGATCCAAGGGCCGCGGAAAAAACGCTTCAGATTCATGTGAGCGGAACCCTGTCGGGTCCGTCCCTCCTGACCAGGCCGCCCGCCCCAGAGGAGATTCCGAAGCAGGACCTATCGGACACGTGCTCCCTGCGATGACGCCGGGATATTCGACGGTACACCTCGCCGCGCGGAGCGGTCACACCGCTCGGACCGGTGGCGGGTCCGTCATGAACGCAACGACCGTGACCCGCTCCGTTGTTCCCGTGGTCGCCGCCGCGCGGGCACCGCGCGGCGGCGGTAACGCTACTTCTCGTAGACGTGCGGGGCGAGGGTGCCGATGAACGGCAGGTTGCGGTACCTCTCGGCGTAGTCGAGCCCGTAGCCGATGATGAACTCGTTGGGCAGGTCGAACCCGATGTACCTGACGTCGAGGTCGACGTCGAAGGCCAGGGGCTTGCGGACCATGGTGCAGATCTCCACGGACCGGGGCCCGCGCGACTTCAGGTTGCCGACCAGCCAGGAGAGGGTCAGGCCGGAGTCGATGACGTCCTCGACGATCAGGACGTCGCGGTCCTTGATGTCGGTCTCCAGGTCCTTGAGGATGCGCACGACACCCGAGGAGGTGGTCCCGGCCCCGTAGGAGGACACCGCCATCCAGTCCATGGAGACGGGGTTGTGCAGCGCCCGCGCCAGGTCGGCCATGACCATGACCGCGCCCTTGAGCACGCCGACGATCAGCAGGTCCCTGCCCTCGTAGTCGGCGTCGATCCGCGCCCCCAGCTCGGCCAGGCGCGTCTTGATCTCTTCCTCGGTGACGAGGACCTTCTCCAGGTCCTCGCCCATGTCCTTAGCGTCCACGCTCACGTCCTCGCTGCTGAGTTCCCCGTTTGCGGCAACCAGGATAAACGTGCCGAACGAGGCCACGGTGCCCGACCGCCCGCCCGGGGCCCGGGGTTCGGCCTCCGGCTCAGGGCCCGAAGACGATCCGACCAGCGGTCCGACGCCCGCGAACCCCTCCTGGAAGGTCGATGTGGGCCTGCCCCCGCCACTCGGTGACAAGGCGATCCAGCTCACGTACGTGACGTGCGTTCAACGCGCTCGCCGGGCACCCCGATTCGAGGGCGGCACGGCGCAGCACGCGGGTGCGCAGTGAGGGTTCGGCCCGCTCCAGCGGTTCGACCGCCAGCCCGGGCCCCCCGCCCTCCCGGGCCCGTTCGTGCAGGGCCCCGGCGAGCGCGTCCAGGGTGTCGGCGTCCGAGCGCAGCAGGGCGGCGGTCCTGGCCAGAGCGGAGGCGACCCCCGGGCCCAGGGCTGCCTCCAGGGCGGGCAGGGCCTCGTGGCGCACTCGGGAGCGGGCGAAGCGCGGGTCGTGGTTGTGCGGGTCCTCCCAGGGGCTCAGCCCCTCCAGGGAGCAGGCCTCGCGGACGGTGGCGCGGTCCAGGTCCAGCAGGGGACGCAGGTAGGCGCCGGTGCGCCGGGCCATCCCGGCCAGGGACCGCGCCCCCGATCCACGGGCCAGCCCGAGCAGAACCGTCTCCGCCTGGTCGTCAAGGGTGTGGCCGAGCAGGACCACCGCCGGACGGAGTTCGTCGACCACCGCGTCCAGGGCGTCGTAGCGGGCCCGCCGGGCCGCCGCCTCCGGGCCGCCGGACCCGCCGACCCGGACGGGGACCGCCCGCACGGGGTCGAGGCCGAGCCCGTCCAGGACCTTGGCCACGGTTTCGGCCCGTTCCCCCGAGCCCTCCTGGAGGCCGTGGTCGACGGTGACACCGCCCGCCCGCACACCCGCCCGGGGCGCCTCGAAGGCCAGCGCACCGGCCAGGGCCAGGGAGTCGGCGCCGCCGCTGCACGCCACGAGGACGGTGGTCCCCTCGGGCAGCTCGGACAGCGCCCGCCGGACCGCCGAGCGGACGGCGGCCACGGCGGCGGGCGGCCCGCTCACTCGGTGATGGCGGCGGGGCGCACGACCCGTTCGATCCACTGCGACGGGGCTCGGATCTCCTCCAGGGTGGGCAGCGTCTCCGGCGAGGTCCACACCCGGTTGAAGTCGGCCATTCCGACCTGCGCGACGACCTGCCGCACGAAGGCCGCCCCCTCCTCGTACTGCTTCATCTTGAGGTCCATGCCCAGCAGCTGGCGCATGATCCGGTCGAGGGGGTTGAGCGACTCACGCCGCTTCTGGAAGCGGGACCGGATGGTCGCCACCGAGGGGACGACGTCCGGCCCCACGGCGTCCATCACGTAGTCGCCGTGGCCCTCGGCCAGGCTCATGACGGCGGTGACCCGGTCCATCAGAGCACTCTGCTCCGGGGTCTGGAAAGCGGTGAGGAGGTTGCCCTCGCCACCACGCACCGCGTCCGCCACGGCCTCACCCGCCTGTCGCAGGCGGTCGATGAGGTCGGAGGCGTCCATCTCCGTGGACAGCAGGAGTTCCCGCATGAGGTCCTGGACGTGGCCGCGCAGCCACGGCGTGGCCGTGAACTGCATGCGGTGGGTCTCCTCGTGCAGGCAGACCCACAGGCGGAAGTCGCGCGGGTCGACGCCCAGCTCGCGTTCGGTGTTGACGATGTTGGGTGCCACGAGGGTCAGGCGCCCGGTCGGCGAGTGGCCGTCGGGGTCCGGTGGCAGGAAGAGTTCGTACTGGCCGAGGACCCGCCCGGCCAGGTAGGACAGGACCGCCCCGAGCTGCACCCCGGTGATCCGGGAACCGACCGCGCTGGTCAGGTTCCCGGCCGGGCTGTTGTTCAGCCGGTCGGCTCCCATCTGTTCGAGTACGGGTTCGAGTACGACCCGAAACCCGTCGACGTTGGCTCGAATCCAGCCCGGGCGGTCGACGATGACCGCGGGCCCCGAGGGTTCGAGGGGGTTCATTCCGGTGAAGTCGCGCACGTGCCCGGCGGCCACGGTGGACAGCTCGCGCAACTGCACCACGGCCTGCCGTGCGTCGGACAGGTCCACCTGCGGCCCAGGGCGCACGAGGCGAACACCGGTGTTGACGGCTACGTCCCAGTCGATCACAGTCACACGGTCAGCCTACCCACGCGAGGGCTGTGAGCACGGGGATCAGGGCGCGATTTCAGGGCAGACCCCGGGATACCCCTGAGACGGCCCGAAAGCCCCACCCGTACACCTCGGCCGTGGATCCGGCCCTTCCCCGCCCAGGTGGGGAGTCGAACGCTCGCCCCGGCCACGGCTGACGGACCACCGTGCCCCTGAGCCACAGGCGTGAACCCCGCCCGTACGCCCCAGCCGCAAGGGGGGTGCTTGGTTCGGCGCCGGAGAGGGTTCTGGAGGTGGTGGAGGTGGGATTGCGAGGAACGAGCCATCACACCGCAGACACCGAAGGTTCCTCTGCAAAGGCGCCGAACCCGGGCCAAAGCGAAGCGGAGGCCCCCAAGAACACCCCACCCGTCAACCGCACCCGCACTGGCTGAGCGCCGTCGCCAGCGTGTCCAGCTGGGGCCCGGAGGCTCCGGGACTGTTGGCCATCAGGGCGAACACGAAGACGTTGCCCTCCTGGTCGTGGATGGTGCCCGCCAGCGTGCTGACGCCGTCGAGGGTTCCGGTCTTGCCCCGGACGAGGCCCGCGGCCGCGTGGGAGCTGGAGTTCTCCGAGTAGCGCCCGGCCAGGGTCCCCGTGGAGTGGGCGGTGGGCAGACCGGTGATGGTGGCGTTGAGGCGCGGCTCGTCGGCGGCGGCCTTGACCAGCTGGACCAGGGCGCGCGGCGTGATGCGGTTCTCGGTGCTCAGACCGCTGTTGTCGGAGAGCCGGACCCCCTCGATGCCCAGTCCGTCCATGACCCGGTGCGTGGCGACCGCGGCTCCGGCGTGGTCGGGCTCCTCGCCCATCTCCAGTGCGGTGATCCGGCCCAGGGACTCGGCCATGTTGTTGTCGCTGGCGAGCATCATGAACTCGACCAGGGCGCTCATCGGCATGGAGTCCACGGTGGCGACCGGTTCACCGGAGGCTTCGGCCTCGTCGGGCGAGCCCTCGACGGTCAGCCCGGCCTTCTCCAACTGGTCGGCGAAGGCCTCGGCGGCGGCCAGCGGCGGGTTCGCGGACCGGGTGAGCACGTCGGTGTCCACCCGCCCGCTGTCGACCATCAGCGCGTGGATCGTGGCCGTGCTGCCCTCGGTGACGTAGGTGGGCTTCCACCCGGGGGCGGTGTCCGGTCCGGTGAAGAGCGAGTCGTCGTAGCCGACGGTCACGGTGTCCAGGCCCCGCTCGGCGAGGGCGGCGGCGGTGTCCTCGGCCAGCTCCTCCAGTGTGGCTACCTGCGGGTAGGCTGCGGAGTCGGCGGTCGCGGTCAGTGTCACGTCGCCCCCACCACGCAGCACCACCCGGTTCTCCTCGGCGTCGAGGTGGGCCCCGGTCCGCAGCACGTGGTCGGGGCCGACGGTGTCCAGGACGGCGACGGCCGTGGCGATCTTCGTCGTCGACGCCGGGGTCACCGGGGTGTCCGCGTCGCGTTCGAAGAGCGTCTCTCCCGTCACGCCGTCCACGACGTAACCGGAGAGGCCCTCCTCGAGCCCGGACGATGACATGGGATCATCAAGAATGTCCGCGATCCGAACCGGGTCCGCCGGGGTCGGGGTCGCGGGTGCAACCGCCGCCACGCCGTCGGCGCGCGTGACGGGGTTGGGCACCGCCGACAGCGGTCGTGCCTCGATCACGTCCAGGGCGACCAACCCGGTGATCAGCACGAATATGTTGAGCAGGGCCAGCGCGAGGAACGCCTCGCCTCGTACCCGTCGCACCCGGGGACCTGCCTTCCGTCGGTGTCGCGGCCTGACGTTGTAGTTATACGGCGACATTAGTCGCATTGGGAGCCGAGATCAGCATGGAATTCGACGTTACGATCGAGATCCCCAAGGGGGAGCGCAACAAGTACGAGGTGGACCACGAGACCGGTCGTATCCGTCTCGACCGCATGCTGTTCACCTCCACCACCTACCCCGCCGACTACGGCTTCGTCGAGGGGACGCTCGGCGAGGACGGCGACCCCCTGGACGCCCTTGTCCTGCTCAAGGCCCCGACGTTCCCGGGCTGCCTGATCCGTGCGCGCGCGATCGGCATGTTCCGGATGCGCGACGAGGCGGGCGGCGACGACAAGCTGCTGTGCGTTCCGGCGACGGACCCGCGCCAGGAGCACCTGCGTGACATTCACCACGTGAACGAGTTCGAGCGCCTCGAGATCGAGCACTTCTTCACCGTTTACAAGGACCTGGAGCCCGGCAAGTCCGTCGAGGGCGCCAGCTGGGTCGGCCGCCACGAGGCCGAGCAGGAGATCATCGCTTCGGTGAAGCGCGCGGAGGAAGCCGGTGCGCACGGCGACTCCTCGCACATCACCAACGAGGACCAGTAACCGGGGTTGCCGGTGTCGGCGCCAGGCCCGGTCGGGGTTTCCCGCCGGGCCTTCGCCGTGCCCGGGGTCAGGAGGCCCCGGCGATCTGGGGTTCGCCCGTGCCCAGTTCACGGCCGGGGTCACGGGTCAGCGCGTACCCGGCCAGGACGAGCACCAGCAGCGCGCACAGCAGGGCGATGACGAAGGACAACTGGGGCAGCGGCCCGTCCGCGAGGGGCCCGTGGCCGGGAGGCAACGGGAAGCCGTCGCGGTCGAAGCGGTCGGCCCGGGCGGCGACGTGTGTGCGGTACCCGGCCAGTTCCGGTCTGCCGATGCCGTTGAGGACCCGCGCCCGGACCAGGTCCGCCCTCGCGGGCAGGGCCAGGGGGTGGGCGTCCCAGGCCCGGTGCGCCTGGTGGCTTCCCAGGTAGCGGGAGCACTCGGCCTCCGTCAGGGCGTGCAGCCACTCCCTGAACCGCTCGGCGTTCGGCAGGCGTCCGATGTGCGCGCGGGCGACGATCAGGGTGTCCCTGAGGACGACGTGCGCGGCGTCCCGGTCGCGAAGGACCAGGATGCAACGCCGGTACAGCTCGTCTCCGTAGGCGTCGAGGAGTCTCGCGTAGGCGTCCGCCGTGTCGCCCCGGTCGAAGCGCAGGGCGTGCAGAAGATCCCGGTCCGTCATAGACCTAGAATCTACGCCGCGCGCGGCGCGGTGACCCACGGCTCGCCGGTGCCGCGATCGTACCGTCGCACACCTGGACCGGCTCCTACCTGCTCGGCGGGCCTTCCCGAGGGGCGAGTGTGACCTCAGTCCGAGGTCCCCCGGGGCGGTTCCGGGGGGTCGTCCCGATCACCGGGAGGTTCCTCCCCCGGATCGACGAACAGGAAGCCCGCGTAACGGGAACGGGCCCACAGCAGCACGTGGGTGAGGGCGGTCAGGAAGGCGACCAGCAGTGCCGCTCCGGGGCCCAGGAAGCCGAGCGCCATCACACCGGCGGCGACCACCACGAGGGCGCGCACCAGTACACGCGCCCACAGGCCCGGTGCCTCCGGGGTCAAGGCTGCCCTCTGGGGACGGACGGCTGCACGGCCACTCCTGTCGCTACGGCTGTACTGGGGGATGGTCTCCGGTTCGACGGACGCGCCGTGTTCTCGGGTTCCACATGTCACCACCACGGGACGCCGCCCGCAACACGTTCCGGGCAGACCGGTAAGTGGTCCGACACGCACGATTCCCGGCGTTCGCTTGACGCGCCACCGACTTTGCTGGTCTCCTTACCTTCATGTATCCGCGCACCCGCACCGACGCCACGGCTCGTACGACCCCCTGGGTCTCCTGCCACCTGGCCCGTGCGGCGTGTCCGTGTTGTCGTCGCTGAGTCGTTGCCGAGGGGTCTGAGTCGACCGACCCCGCCCGACCAGTCCGCGAGCGGCCTCCACCATCCGGTGTGACTGGCCCGCGAGCGAACTCCACCAGGGTGATTGTCCTCTCCGAACGTGCGTTCGGTGTGGCCGCCCCTGCCGCCCCGCACCGTCCGGGGCCCATTGACGACACCCTCGCGGCTCCGGTCACCGAACCCGGCCGCGTACACGTGAAGGATCTTCCCACGATGTCCCAGCAGGCCCTGGCCACGAGCGCCGCCCGTCCCGGAACCACCGAGCCCGCTCCCCGTCCGCGCGCCGCGTCGGTCTCCCTCGACGGGATCGGCGACGTGGTCGACGCCGGACGCGCCTCCGGCTACTCCCACCTGGCGGAACGCCGTCTGCCCACCGTGGGCCAGTTGGTCGCCGCCGCGCGTGGCGCCGCCGAGTCGCTGCGCCGCCCGACCCTGTGGCCGACCCGCAGGGGCCACTGGCAGCCCGCGCCGCGCAGCGCCCGCCGCCACGTGGGCGGCCGGTTCCGGGTGACCACCGTGGCCCTGGAACCGAACAGCTTCGTGCCCGGTCCGGCCCGGCGCCCGGACCGCTCGCACGGCATGGAGGTGCTGCACCTGGTCAGCGGGAGGGCGCACCTGATCACGTCCGGCGCCGACGGCCAGATGCGTTCGGCCGCGGAGTTGGCCACCGGCCGCACCCGCGTGGTGGGCGGCGCCGGGAGCTCCTCCCAGGGCCACCACCACCTGGTGAACACCGGCGACGAGGTCGCCGTCCTGGTCCGGGTGAGCGTCTGACCCTCCCGATCGGCGCACCGGGACGGTGGCGTGTGGTGGGTCCTCCCCCTCCCCCGGCGTCGGCAGGAGTGCCCGTCCCGGCCCCGGTGACACCGGCTTCGGGATCGACCGGACGTCCGGGGTTGGTCCGGATGGTGCCGGGGCGCAGACCGCCGCCTCCGGCGGCGACGGGGACCCCGGGCCCGAGGTGGTCCGCGTGTCCGCGGGACGCGCTCCGGACCGTCCGGGGGTGCCGTGCCTCGGAGGTTCACTCATCGCGGCCCCGACCCGGGGCCGCGGCGCGCAGGGCGCCGTCCACGGCCTCGACCGCGCGCAGGACCTCGGCGGTGCGCCGTCCCTCGGCGAGGTAGGCGTTCATCACCTGGTCGAGCGCGTGCGGAGGGAGTTGGCCGCGTAGGTCCACGCGGGCCGTGCGGTACCCCTCCCGGGCCGCGTCCAGCGTCGCGGAGACGTACTGGCGCGCCAACCGGGAGAGGGCCACGGGATGACGTCGCAGAACCCCGTGCAGCCGGTAGTCGGCGGGCACGTGGTCGAACAGCCACTCCAGGGCCGTCTGCTCGAAGGAGTCCGACCCGGGTGGGTGCACACTCGCGGGCCAGTCCGATGTCAGGGACTGATCGGGCATACCACACAGCATACCCGCTGTTCGAAAGTATGTTCGATGTCCACGGCCCCGGGATCGCGGAGCCCTCCGATCATTCGGGGGTGTCGGCCTCTTCCTTTTCCTTCTTCTCGGCCGTGCGCCTCTCCAGTTCCACCCGGATGGCCTGCTCGGCCGCGTCCACGGCGGCCCTGGCGGTGATCGCGTTGGTGTGCGCCCGATCCAGTTCCTCCAGCAGGATGCAGTCGAACGCGACCCGCGCGTCGTGGATGGTCGCTTCCAGCTGACGTGATGCCTCTTCCAGACTCATGCTCCTTCCCTTCCCCAGAATTGGGCACCCGCACACACTCGCCACATGGGCCCCGTCACCCCACAGCCTGGGACGTCCTCCTCCGCGCCTACGATGGTTCCGAATCGCCGCTGTTCACGGCGGTGACGCCGAGGCAGGCACCGGGAGACCGCCCGGTCGGAGAGGGACCCCATGCGCAACCGCTACCCCGGCACCTGTTCCACCTGTTCGGTCCTGGTGGCGACCGGAGAGGGCTCCCTCCTCAGGGTGGACGCCCGCTGGCGCACCTACTGTGTCGGGCACGAACCGCGCCCGGTCCCGCCACCGCGCGGCGAGCACCCCGGCTGGCACACCCTCGACCTGCTCGGGTTCGACACCGAGACCTCGTCGCCGGACCCGGCCACCGCCTTCCTGGTGTCGGCCGCCCTGATCGACGTCGACGGCCACCGACGCACGTGGCTGGTCGATCCCGGTGAGAAGGAGATCCCCGCCGGAGCGGTGGCCGTCCACGGCATCAGCACCGAGCGGGCGCGCGCCGAGGGCCGTCCCGCCGTGGAGTGCCTGAGGGAGATCGCCGAGGCGCTCGCCGGACACCTGGGCCGGGGCGGGGGGCTGGTCGTGTTCAACGCGCCCTTCGACCTCACCCTGGTCGACGCCGAGCACCGCAGGCACGGTCTGGGTCCGCTCGCCGAGGCTCTCGGCCGCCCGCCGGAGCCGATCGTGGACCCGCTGGTGATCGACCGCGCCGTGGAGCCCTTCCGGCGTGGCAGGCGCACCCTGGGCGACCTGTGCGCGTACTACGGGGTCCCGCTGACCGACGCGCACACCGCCGGGGGCGACGCCCGGGCCGCGCTGGCCCTGGCATGGGAGATCGGGGCCCGCCACGCCGAGACCGCCGCGCTGACCCTGCCGGAGCTGCACCGGCGCCAGGTGGAGTGGGCCCTGGAGTTCGCCCGCAGGCGGCAGGAGTGGCTGGACCGGGAGAAGCCCGACCACGGAACCGTGATCGACGGCACCTGGCCCTGAGGGGCGGCGCGGCTTTGGAGGTCGGGCCTCGGGGTAGGTCACCGAAAACGCTGACTACCCGGGGGTCCACATGCTCTACCTCGTCCTCGTCCTGCTCGCCGTCTGGCTGATCCTCGCCATCCTCGGAGTGGTGATCAGGGGACTGTTCTGGCTGGCGGTGATCGGCGGTCTGCTGTTCGTCGCGACCGCCGTGTGGGGCTGGCTCCAGAACCGCCGGAGGGTCTGAGGCCCGCCCGGTTCAGGGTTCGAGCGCGGGCCGTTCCTCGCCGCCCAGGCGTCGCACGACCCCGCGCGCACGCACCTCGTCAGCGCCGAGGCGGGTCCGCACCATCCGGACCGCGTCGTCGGTGTGACCCAGCGCGACCAGGTTGCGCACCCGCGCGCGGAGTTCGGCGGGCAGTTCGTCGGGGTGGCCCTGGACCGGGACGTACCCGCCCACGTGCGGGTCGGGCCCGACCCTCGGGGGCGGTTCGGGCTCCGCCACCGTCATGGGCGGGTCCATGTGGGCGAGGACGCGGCGCAGGGCGTAGGAGCCACCGCCGAGGACGACCACGGCACCCATCAGGGCGAACAGCATGAACATCAGACTCATAACGCCCACTTACCCATACTTCGGACACAGCAGGCGCATCACCCCCACACGCTGAGTAATCATTCCCCCAAGTCGGGTCCCCCGGTGGGAAGGTCCTCCGGCAGCAGGGTCCGGAGCTGGTCCACGTCGGGGCTCTCCCCCGACAGCGCCGCCGCCTCGATCCGCCTCGCCTGCCTGGTCAGACCGGCCTCGAACAGCGCGCGCACCCGGTGCCCGCCGCCCTCGGCCAGGCCCCGGGAGTCCACCCCCAGCAGCTCCGACAGCGCACGCCGGGTCGCCTCCGGCACCAGGAGGTCGGCCCGCTCCGCCATCCCGACGAAGATGGCCGCCAGCTCCTCCCTGTCGTAGGAGGAGAACTCCAGGGTCCGCGAGAGCCGCGCCGCCAGGCCGGGGTGGTCCGCGAGGAACCCGGTCGTCTCCCGGGCCCGGCCGGACACGACCACCACGACCTCGTCCCGGTGCTCCTCCATGAGCCGCAGCAGGGTGTCGACCACCTCCTGCCCGACCCCGCGACCTCCGGTGAAGTCCCTGTTCAGCACCTCGGCGTCGGACAGGAGCAGCAGGCCCCCGCGCGCCCGCTCGAACAGTTCGCGAGTGCGCAGCGCGACCCTCCCGGGCCCCCGCTGTCCCGGCGGCCCCACCAGGCTCCCCGGCGAGGCCTCCACCACGTGCCCACGGGGCAGGACCCCCACGGCCGCCAGCAGCTCCCCGTAGAGCCGCGCCACCGTGCCCTTCCCGGTTCCCGGCGGCCCCAGGAACACCAGGTGCCGGGCGGCCGGGGGCCGGTCGCCCTCCGAACGGGCCCGGCACAGGAGGTCTGTCAGCCCCTTCACCTGGCGCTTGACCTCTCCGAGCCCCACCATGCCGTCCAGGCTCGCCAGCAGGGCGTTCACCCGGACCCCGTCCACCGCCTCGGTGGCCGTGGCCCGGCCCTCGGCCACCACACCCCCGAGGTCGTCGGTCCGGATCCGGGTGAGGTCCGCGACGGTCTGGTACCCACCCGCCGTGATGCGTTCGGCCTGGACCCGGAGCACCTCCTCGAACACGGCTCGCGCCTCCCGGCCGTGACCGAAGGAACCCTCCGCGATCCGCCCCCGGAAGTGCCGGAGCAGGAGGTCGCGCGCCCCCTCACCCAGGGTGTAGCCGCGTTCCTCGGCCATGCCCTCGAAGATCCCGCCGAGCTGCTCCGGGGAGTAGCCCTCGAACTCCACGGTGCGCGCCACCCGCGCGCGCAGCTCCGGGTTCGCGTCCAGGAGCGCCCGCATCCCGTTGGTGGGCCCGGACAGAACCACCACCACCTCGTCGCGGAGCTCCTCCATGAGCCCGGACAGGGTGTCGACCGCCTCCTGTCCCGAACCGTCGCCCCGGGACAGCGCGTACGCCTCCGCCACGAACAGCACGCCGCCCCGGGCCCGCTCCACCAGGTCCGCCGTCCTCTGGGCGCTGCCGACCCCGCGGTCGGCCACCAGGTCGTCCCGTGAGGCCGTCACGAACTGTCCCTGGCTGAGCAGGCCGAGCGAGCGCAGGATCTCCCCGTAGAGTCGGGCCACGGTCGCCCTGCCCGACCCGGAGGGCCCGGAGAGCACCAGGTGGCGGCTGACGTTGAGCGGCGGGAACCCCGCCTCCATACGCTTGGCGCTCACCGTCTGGATGTTGACGAGGGCGCGGACCTCCTTCTTCACACGGTCCAGCCCCACCAACCCCTCCAGTTCGGCCAGCAGGGTCTCCAGCGGGCGGGCCCGGTCCCGCACGGTCGCGTCACCGGACTCCTGCGCCGCCGTCCCGCCCTCGTCGGGACGGGCCGCCCCCGTCCCCGCGACCCGGGCGGCCGCCCGGTCGCCGTTTCCGCCCTGGTTGGCGTCCCCGCCCCGGTTGCCGCTGAAGGTGGTCTCCTCCAGGTACACCGACGAGCTGTCGGCGGCCCACAGGCCCTCCTCGTCGTTGCCGGTCACGGTGCACCGCACCAACCGAACCCGGCCGCCCTCCTCCACCATGACCCCGTCCCCGCGCCCGTCCCGGATGGAGGTGTCCTCCAGGGCGGCCACGCCGCCCTCCCCCACCCGGATCCCGCGCTCCCCGCTGCCGGACAGAGTGGAGGAGCGCACCGTGACGTGCCCGCCCTGGACGTAGACGGCGTCCTCACCGCAGTCGGAGAGGTCGGCCTGGTGGAGCTGCACCTCGGTGCCGTCGAGGATGTTGAGCCCGTCCTCGCGGGCGTCCCGCAGCACCATGCCGCGCACCGTCAGGGTGGCGTCCTCACGGCTGTGGATGCCCGAGCCCACGTCGTGGCCGACGATGTCCTCGAAGTAGCCACGGCCGCCCACCACGATCGCCATCGGTCCGTGCCAGCGGCTGACCCTGAGGTCGCTCACCTCGAACCGGGAGCGGACCGAGGCGATGGCGCCGCGCTCCTCCACTCCGCTCTCCGCGACGGACATCCCGGAGACGGTGACCCGGGCGCCGTCCGCGATGAGCAGGGCGGCCTTGCCGATCCGGGTGCACCGCAGGTCGGTGACGTCGGCCTGGCCGCCGTCCACGAGTACCGCGTCCGTGGCGGTGCCGTCCACCGTCAGCCCCTCGACGGTGAGTTTGCCGCCCTCGATCGCCACCCCGGTCCGGGTGGCGTCGGTGATCTCGCAGTCGTTCAGGGTGGCCTCGGAGTCGCCGTGGACGAAGAACGCGTCGGTGTCCTCCTTGCGGGCGCCCTCCACCACCATGCGGGTGAAGGTGGCCCTGGAGCGCTCGTAGACCCGCACCGGCCAGTCGTAGGAGCCCGTGACCCGGAGGTCGGTGAACTCCGCCCGCGCCCGGTCCCGCACGTACACCCCGCCGCCGTCGACCAGCGCGCAGTCGGTGAACTCCGGGGACGCGTTGGCCACGTACAGGGTGTGCCAGTCGTCGTGGGCGCCCGTGAAGACCGTCCCGCTGATCTTCGGGCTGCACCTGCCCTGGACGGCGATCACCGCCCCGGCGAAGTAGCACTCGCTGACACTGCCCTCACTGCCGTCCCAGAGCAGCCCGCTGTCCTCGAACCGGCAGCCGACGACCTCCGCGCGGGCGCCCACCACGTTGACCCGCCGTGGCGCGGTGAAGACGCAGTCCACCGCCTTGAGCCGGGCGTCCTTTTGCACGTACAGCGGCGGGTACTCCTCCGAGGTGCTCCGCACGGAGATCCCGTGGAGCTCCAGGCTGCCGCCCTCGTGCACGTTGAACACGTTGGTCTCGCCGGTGGCGACCACCGTCACGGTCCCGGCGCCCTCCTCGGGTGTCACGACCACCCGTCCCCGCACGCCGATCACCAACGGCTCCACGTACTCACCCGGTGCGACGCGCAGGTGCAGGTCCGCCCCGGCGTAACGGTGTTCCCGGACCGCTTTCCCGAGTGAGGAAGTGGCGGCGGGATCTGTCTTCGAGACGCGGACCGTGATCATCCATCGACTCCCATGGGGGTATCGGCCCCGGCGCCGCGCCGGAGGGTCTGCGATAGGTACCGTATCCACCTGGGAGGCCGGGAACCCGGGACGACGCACAGACCTGTGGCCAGGGTCGGTCAGAAACCCCCGAACGCCAGCTCAGCCGACCCCGCCCGATCGGACGTACTCCCGGGTCACCTCTTCGGTGAGGGAACGTACTCCCGGACCCCCGCCGCCGTTCTCCTGAAGGGTCACGTCGCAGGTCTCGACCACGGCGTCCGGACGGGCGCGTGCGCCCGTGAGCACGTTCCGGCCTCCCGGATCGCAAAGATTCCAAGGGTCGTGGCGCGGCGACACCAGCCCGACACGGCGGCCGTCCCTGGTCACGTCGGCCTCCAGACCGACCCCTCCTCGGCCACGACCGCGTCCTCCGTACGTTCCGAGGTCACCGAGCCCAACGAGGGGACGGGGCACGCGGGGGCTGGCTGTGGACCCGGGCGGTGGACGTCGAGGGTCTGCCTGCATACAGGGGCGGACGAACGTAGCGCGCGACATCACGGGTCCACCGGAGGGAGCTGCGTCCGGTGATCGCGGAGGGGGCGACGTCATGGGCGACCTGTTCGCCGAGTAGGCCCCTGGACCCTTTGGCCACCCGGTTGGCCCCCAACGCGAAACGCCACCCCGGTGTGGGGTGGCGTTCTGGCTGGAGCCGCCTATCGGAATCGAACCGATGACCTATTCATTACGAGTGAATCGCTCTGCCGACTGAGCTAAGGCGGCACATCGCCACGCGGTGCGCGTGGCGAAGCAGAAGCCAGTCTAGCGCCTCCGCCGAGTGACGCGAACCGGCCCCTGCTATCCGGCCTCGAGGTGGCTGGCGCAGGCCAGCCCGTCCTCGGGCACGGTCAGCTCCAGCAGGTACTCGTCGACGACCGTGTCCACGCAGGCGTCCCCCATCCGGTAACCGGTGTGGCCGTCGCCGTCGCGGGTCACCAGGAAGCCCGACTCCAGTTGGGCGGCGAGCGCCTCGGACCAGGCGTAGGGGGTCGCGGAGTCACGTGTGGTGCCCACCACCATGATCGGGTCGGCGCCGACGGCGTTGAGCTCCCCGAGCGGAGCGACCGCCTCTTCCGGCCAGAACGCGCAGGTCAGCGCACCCCAGGCCAGCATCGGGCCGAACATCGGCGACTCCTCGGCCGCTTCGGCCGCCGCCTCCGCGTAGGCCTCCACCTCCCGTGGGGCGACCGAGTCCGAGCAGTTCACCGCGGTGAGGGCGGCGGTGGAGTTCTCGTACTCGGCCAGGTCGCCGCGCCCGTAGAGGTCGTCACCGAGCAGCAGCAGGCCGGTGCCGTCGCCCTCCTCCATCGCGTCGGTGAGCGCCTCGCGCACGCGCGGCCACCAGTTCTCCGTGTACAGGGCGGCGAGCACGCCGAGTTCGGCGCGGGCACGGTTGACCTCACGGCCGTCGCCCGTGGAGTTGGTCAGGGGCTGGTCCGCGGCGCCCTCCAGGAAGGTGTCCAGCGCGGCGATGCCCTCGTCGACGCCGCTTCCCCGGGCGCCCAACGGGCAGTCGGGTCTGGTGAGGCAGTCCTCGACGAAGGAGCGCAGCGCCGTCTCGAACCCGGTGGCCTGCTCCACGCTCACACTCAGCTGGTCCTGGCTCGGGTCGACCGCGCCGTCGAGCACGAGTGCCCGCACCCGATCCGGGAACTGCTCGGCGTACTGCGCACCGATGTGGGTCCCGTAGGAGGCGCCGAGGTAGGTGAGTTCCTCGTCCCCGAGCAGGCCGCGCAGCACGTCCATGTCGCGGGCCACGTCGGCGGTGCCGATGTTGCGCATGAGCTCGGGGTCGTTCTCCTCACAGGCCTCGACGAACGCCCGGCTGTTGGCCTCGATCTCGGCCAGTCCCTCGGGGCCGAGATCGGCGAGGTCGTCCGCCCCCTCGCCGTCGCCGTAGTCCGTGCCCAGGAACGCGTCGATCCCCTCGGCGTCCAGGCAGGTGAGCGGGGTGCTGCGGCCCACGCCGCGCGGGTCGAACCCGACCACGTCGAAGCTCTCGCGGACCGGCTCGCTGACGGTGTAGGGGGCGTGGTCCACGAAGTCGTGACCGGAGCCGCCGGGACCGCCGGGGTTGACCAGCAGCGATCCGACGACCTCGTCGCCGGTGGCGGGGAGCCGCTTCACGGCGATCTCGATCCGTTCACCGCCGGGTTCGTCGTAGTCCAGCGGCACCTCGAAGACGGCGCACTCGCTGTCGGGCAGGCCGGTCTCGCACTCCTCCCAGGCCAGTTCCTGCTCGGTGACCTCCACCCGGGCGGCGTTGTCGTCGCCGGTCGCGTCCTCGTCACCACCGCTCGTGCAGCCGGAGACCAGCACAGTCCCGGCGAGCAGCGCCGCCAACGGACCCCGATACCTCGTGCCCACCCGTAACCGCCTTCACTCGAATCCGTGGCCACGCCCGTGGGAACGCGGCTCCGGACGACGCCCGTCCGTGCCCGGCCGCGCCGACGCGTGACCGAACCATTCTCCCGTTCGCCGTGGCCGCCCGCGCCCCGGGTCCTATCCCGCCAGGAGCGCGGAGGTCATGGCCTCCATGGCGATCTGCGGGTGCACGTTGGCCGCGATCCGTCCACGGCAGGTCATGATCGCGTCGATTCTGCGCAGCGTGGACTCGGGGGTGCCGGAACGGGCGATCCGTTCCAGGTCCCCGGAGCGTTCGGCCGTGGACAGCTCCACCGACGCGCCCAACTGGAGGGCGAGCACGTCCCGGTAGAAGGCGGCCAGGTCGAGCAGCGCCCGGTCGTAGGAGTCCCGTTTGATCCGGGTGGCTCTGCGCTTCTGCCGCTCGTCGAGGTCCTTGAGCGCCCCCGCCGCGCCACGGACGGCCTTGGCCACGCCCTTGCCGGTGGAACCCTCGCCGAAGGCCGCCTTGAGCTCGTCCTTCTCCTTCTCGTTCAGGGCCGTGGTGAGCGCCTTGGACTCCTCCTCGGCGATCTCGAACAGGCGCGCGGCCGCGGTGACGCAGGCCCCGAGCCCGTCGAGTCCGGCGGGGACGGACAGCACCTCCTCCCGTCTGCGCCGCGCCTCCGGGTCGGTGGCCAGTTGCCGGGCCCGGTCGACCCTGCCGGCCGCGGCCCTGGCGGCCGCCTCGGCGGCGGTCCTGTCCACCCCGTCGCGCTGGACGAGGGCGTCCACGATCTGACCGGTGCCGGGGGTGGCCAGGGTGACCAGTCGGCAGCGGGAGCGGATGGTGATGAGGAGGTCGTCCGGGGTGGGCGTGCACAGCAACCAGACCGTGCGCGGTGAGGGTTCCTCCACGGCCTTGAGGAGCGCGTTGGAGGCGGCCTCGGTGGCGCGGTCGGCGTCCTCGAAGAGCACGATCCGGAAGTTCCCGCCGGAGGGCTTGGACCCGGCACGGAGCACGAGGTTACGGGTGGCGGCCACACCGAAGCTCAGGCCGCTGGGCTGCACGTACAGCACGTCCGGGTGGGTTCCGGCCAGCACCTGGTGGCAGGAGTCGCAGTGTCCGCACCCCCCGGCCCGGCACTGGAGGGCGGCGGCGAAGGCGCGCGCCGCCTCCTCCCGACCGGACCCGGGCGGGCCGGTGAACAGCCAGGCGTGGGTCATCCCGGCGCCGCGCCCCCCGGCGAGGAGGTCGGCCGCGCCCGCCACGGCACGCCCCAGCTGCGCGCTCGCCGCCTCCTGGCCGACGAGGTCGTCGAAGACCGTCAAGCTTGCCCCCCGGAGCACATGGAATGTCTGGTTCCAGAATAGGAGCCCCCGCCGACACCGGGACCGTTTTCCACAGGCCCTCCCCAGCGGCGAGGCGCACCGGCGCGTCCCCACCGGCGAGGCGCACCGATGAGTTCGTCTCGCTCAGCGAGTCTGTCCTCGTGAGAGGAAGAAGGTGGTCAACGTGAACGCACCCGCGCCCCTGGTCGAGGCCTGCCCGGAGTTCGGCAACCCCGGCGCCGAACCGATCCCCTGGGAACGGACCCGCGCCGTCATGGCCGACGCACCCCTGTACTGGGTGACGACCGTGCGCCCCGACGGCCGCCCCCACGCGACCCCCCTGCTGGGCGTGTGGGTGGACGGCACCGCGTGCTTTTGCACCGGAAGGGAGGAACGCAAGGCCCTCAACCTGTCCGCGAACCCGCACTGCGCCATGAGCACGGGTGACAACGCGCTGGAGGGCGGCCCGGACGTGGTCGTCGAGGGCACCGGCGCACCCGTGGACGACCCGGCCGCGTTGGACCGGATCGCCAGCGCCTACGAGGAGAAGTACGGTCCCGCCGTCACCGCCGAGGGCGGCACCTGGTTCGGGCTCCCCGACGCGGTGCGCGGTTCCGGGGTCCTGGTCGTCCGGGTCACCCCGGTGAAGGCCTTCGCCTTCGGCAAGGCACCCGTGTTCAGCCAGACCCGGTACACGTTCACCTGAGTCCCGGGGCGGCACCCGCCCCGCGCCAGGTGGCCCCCGACAGCGAAGGGGCCCCTCCCACCAGGGAAGGGGCCCCACGCTCGCGAACCGGTCCTACTCGGGACGGATCACCGGGATCATGCCCGTGACCGCCTCGGAGCTGGAGTCGATCGGGTCGGGCAGCAGCGGACGCATCCGGCGCTGGATCTCCCGGGTGATCTTCTCCTGCGGCTCACGGGCGTCGAGCACCAGGTAGCGGTCCGGGTCCTGCTCGGCCAGCTCACGGAAGCCCTTGCGGACCCGCGCGTGGAACTCCACCGACTCCGACTCGATGCGGTCGGCCGGCCCGCCCAGCCGCGACAGCCCGTCCTCGGGACGCACGTCCAGCAGCACCGTCAGGTCCGGGACCAGGTCCTGGGTGGCCCACGAGCTGATCCGGCCGACCTCGTCGACCTCCAGGTCGCGCCCGGCGCCCTGGTAGGCGAGCAGCGAGTCCACGTAGCGGTCGCTGATCACCACGGCGCCCCGGCGCAGCGCGGGCAGGATCTCCTGCTCCACGTGGTCGGCCTTGTCTGCCGCGTAGAGCAGGACCTCGGCGCGGTTGGTGATGTGCGAGTTCTCGCGGTCGAGCAGGATGCCGCGCAGGCGCATGCCGAGCTTGGTGGCGCCCGGCTGACGGGTGCCCACCACCTCGAAGCCCTGGTCGCGCAGCCACACCGTCAGCTCACGCACCTGGGTGGACTTGCCCGCGCCCTCGCCGCCCTCCAGGACGATGAAGGCGCCGGTGATCCGTGCGTCCTCCTCCTGGTCGGCGGTGGGCGTGATCCCGCGCAGGGCCGCGAAGAGTTCGGGGAGCAGACCGGGCCCGGCCTCCGGGTCGTCCCGGTTGACCTGCTGGTGGGCGACGATCGCCCCGACGACGGCGAGCAGGCCCCCCGCCATCAGGACCAGACCGCTGCCGTGCAGGTCGTAGCTGAGCGGGCCGCCGAGCGGGATCACGTGGTCCCCGGCGAAACCGGCGACCAGCGGGGCCAGGACGGCGCCCGCGAGCAGGGCCAGCCTGCCCGTGCCGTGCAGGAGGGCGAACGCGGCGCCCCGCTGCTCCTCCTCGACCTCCACGCCGACCAGGGACGTTCCGGTCACCCACGCCAGACCGGCGCCCGTTCCGAGGACCAGCGCCAGGACGGCGGAGAGCACCATGTCGCCGATGGCCCCGGTGAAGAGCAGGGCCAGGGCCGCCAGGACGACGGCCAGCCCGAGCAGGCGGCGCCTGCTGAACTGCTTGAGGACGCGCGGACCGGAGACGATCCCCAGTCCCAGGCCCAGGAAGAGCGCGGCGACCAGGACACCGAAACCGGCGTTGCCCGCGCCGAGGTTCTCCACGTGCGCCCGGCCCACACCGATCACCAGACCGCCAGCGGCGGCCGTGACGGCCAGCCCGACGACCACGCCCCGCACGAGCGAACCGCCGCCGACCGCGGCGCGGCCGGAGAAGACCGCGTGCAGGACGTTCGCGTCGCGGTTGGGGCTCAGCGACGCCTTGGACACCGCGTGCTTGGGCAGCGGCAGCCCCGCGACGACGATCGCGGCGACGAAGAACGTGAGGGCGTTCAGGTAGAGGGCGACGTCCGCCTCGGGGTTGGCCATGGACGGCACGAGCGCGCCCAGCAGGTTGCTGACCGAGGCCAGAACCGCGAACAGCAGGGCCGCGACGGGGGCGGCGCCGTAGGTCGCCAGAAGGGTCAGCTTGTTGGCCTGACCGAGCATCCGCTTGGGGACGAGGGTCGGGATGGTGGCGTCCCGTGCCGGGGTCCACAGGAGGGCGACGATCTCCGCGAGCAGGCTGGCGATCAGCAGCCACTGCAACGTGAAACCGGAGGACAGCAGGCCGACCACGGGGATCGACACATAGAGGAGGCCCCGCAGGACGTCGCCGCCGACCATCGTCCACCGCCGGTCCAGACGGTCCGCGACAGCCCCGACAAGGGGGCTGAGCAGGACCGCGGGGGCGAGTTTGATGGCGACGACGCCGCTGACGGCGAGGTACTGGACAAGGGGGGAGCCGTCCGCGGTGAAGATGGCCGCGAGGGACACCAACGCCAGCAGGCTCAGCCAGTCACCCAGGCTGGAGAGTGAAAGCGAGATCCACAGCCTTCTGAAGGGTGTTATCGCGAGGACGTTCTGCGCCTCGGCCGGCGCTCCCAGGGGTGCAGATCTGCTCATAGCGCTCAAGATTATCGATGAGGGGGATAGGAACTGACAGGCGTGCTCGCCTGTCCAGGTGATTCGGGGGGAACGTTCGGGGTTCACACACGTTTTCGTGTCCCAATCCGTCCCGCACAGCGTAGTACGGAAGATCATCCCCGAACAGGGTCCCGCGTCGCGTATCCGTCACGTCTCCTCCGGGGCCACACACGCCCCGGGGAACCGTGCAGCCGGAGAACCGCGCGCCCGGGCCTCCCCCGTGAGGGTGCACCCGGGCGCGCGATCGGGGCGGTCAGGACTCGTCGGTGGTCCTCTTCGCCGTCGTCTTCGGCTCGCCGGTCTTCTTGGCCGCGGGCTTCTTCGCCGCCGCCTTCTTGACCGTGGTGGTCGCGGTCTTCTTCGCCGCGGGCTTCTTCGCCGGGGTCTTCTTCGCGGCGGGCTTCTTCGCCGGGGCCTTCTTCTTGGCGGGGGCCTTGGCCCGACGCTCGGCCAGCAGTTCGGCGGCGCGCTCGTCTGTGATCGACTCGACCTCGTCCCCCTTGCGCAGGGAGGCGTTGCTCTCCCCGTCGGTGACGTAGGGACCGAACCGGCCGTCCTTGATCACCATCTTGGCGCCCGACTCCGGGTCCTCACCGAGCTCGCGCAGGGGCGGGGCCGCCGCCCGGCGACCGCGCTGCTTGGGCTGGGCGAAGATCGCCTGGGCCTCCTCCAGGGTGACCGTGAACATCTGTTCCTCGGTCTCCAGGGAGCGGCTGTCGGTGCCCTTCTTCAGGTACGGGCCGAAGCGGCCGTTCTGGGCGGTGACGTCCTCGCCGTCGAGCTGTCCCACCACGCGGGGCAGGGACAGCAGGCGCAGCGCGTCCTCCAGGGTGACCGTGTCCAGGTCCATGTCCTTGAGCAGCGAGCTCGTCCGCGGCTTGACCTTGGCGGCCTTCTTCGCCTTGGGCTTGGTCTCGCCCTCGGGCTCCTCCGGCTCCGGGATGACCTCGGTGACGTAGGGACCGTACCGCCCCGACTTGGCCACGATCATGCGGCCGGTCTCCGGGTCCGTGCCGAGCTCGCGGTCCCCGCTGGGCTGGGCGAAGAGCTCCTCGGCCTTCTCCTCGGTCAGCTCGTCGGGGGCCAGGTCCTCCGGGACGTTCACGCGGACGCCCTCGCGGTCCAGGTAGGGGCCGTAACGCCCCACCCGCAGCACGATGTCGGTGCCGGGCAGCGGGAGGGAGCTGACCTCCTTGGGGTCGATGTCGGAGAGGTGGTCGCCCACCAGCTCCTTGAGCCCCGTCTCCTGGTTGCCCTGGGCGTCCTCGCCACCGAAGTAGAACCGTCGCAGCCACGGCAGGCTCTCGGCCTCGCCCCGGGCGATGTCGTCGAGGCTGTCCTCCAGGCGGGCGGTGAACTCGTAGTCCACCAGGTTCCCGAAGTGGCGCTCCAGCAGCTGCACCACGGCGAAGGCCAGGAAGGACGGCACGAGCGCCGTGCCCTTCTTGAACACGTAGCCGCGGTCCAGGATGGTGCCGATGATCGAGGCGTAGGTGGAGGGGCGGCCGATCTCCCGCTCCTCCAGCTCCTTGACCAGGGTCGCCTCGGTGTAGCGCGCGGGCGGCCGGGTGCTGTGCCCCTCGGCCTCCAGGCTCTGCGCCTTGACCGGGTCGTCCTCGGACATCGCGGGCAGGCGGCGCTCGCGGTCGTCGAGGTCGGCGGCCGGGTCGTCGGAGCCCTCCACGTAGGCCTTCAGGAAGCCGTGGAAGGTGATGACCTTGCCGCTGGCGGAGAACTCGGCGACCTCGCCGTTGGAGGAGGTCCCCTCGATCCGCACGGACACGGACTCGCCGACCGCGTCCTTCATCTGGGAGGCGACGGTGCGCTTCCAGATGAGGTCGTACAGGCGCAGCTCGGGACCGGACAGCGGGGTCTCGTTGGGGGTGCGGAAGGTTTCACCGGCGGGGCGGATGGCCTCGTGGGCCTCCTGCGCGTTCTTGACCTTCTTGGCGTACACGCGCGGCTTGTCCGGCAGGTAGTCGCCGCCGTACAGGCGCCGCACCTGGTTGCGGGCGGCGTTGATCGCGCTGTCCGACAGCGTGGTGCTGTCGGTACGCATGTAGGTGATGTACCCGTTCTCGTACAGCCGCTGGGCGACCTGCATGGTCTGCTTCGCGGACAGGTTGAGCTTGCGGGAGGCCTCCTGCTGGAGGGTGGTCGTACGGAAGGGCGCGTACGGCGAGCGGCGGTAGGGCTTGCGCTCCACCGACTTCACCGCGAAACCGGCCCCGGCCAGGCGCTCGGCCAGGCCGCGGGCCGTGGCCTCGTCCATCTGGCGCACGTCGCGGTCGGAGCGGATGGTGCCCTGGGGGGTGAAGTCACGCCCCGAGGCGATCCGCTTGCCGTCCACGGAGGAGAGCGTCGCCGGGAACGTGGCGGGACCGTCGGGGACCCCGGCCTCAGTTGCGTCGAAGAGCGCCTTGAGGTCCCAGTACTCGGCGGAGGTGAACGCCATGCGCTCGCGTTCGCGCTCGACCACCAGACGGGTCGCGACGGACTGCACGCGGCCAGCCGAGAGCTTCGGCATGACCTTCTTCCACAGCACGGGGGAGACCTCGTAGCCGTAGAGGCGGTCGAGGATGCGGCGTGTCTCCTGAGCGCTGACCAGGCGGGTGTTCAGGTCGCGCGTGTTGTTCGCGGCGTGCTGGATGGCGTCCTTGGTGATCTCGTTGAAGACCATCCGGCGGACGGGGATCTTGGGATTGAGTTCCTCGCGCAGGTGCCAGGCGATGGCCTCACCCTCGCGGTCCTCATCTGTGGCCAGCAGGAGCTCGTCGGCGTCCGCCATCAGCTCCTTGAGCTTCTTGACGTGCGCCTTCTTGTCGGAGTTGACGACATAGAGCGGTTCGAAGTCGCTGTCCACGTCCACACCGAGCCGCGCCCAGGGCTGCCCCCGGTACTTGGTGGGGATCTCCGCGGCCTTGGTGGGCAGGTCACGGATGTGACCGATGCTGGACTCGACGACGTAGCCGCGCCCCAGGTACCCGGCGATGGTCTTCGCCTTGGCTGGTGACTCGACGATGACGAGGGCGGTACCCGCCCCCTGGCTTGCGTTGTCCTTCGAGCCGTTCTTGCCGGCGCTGCCCTTCGTGGGTGGCACGCTGTTTCCCCTACGTCTAGCCTTACGTGTTCTGTCGGCCGCGGTCCTTCGGGTCCCGTGGGAACCGACAGTAACCGAACTACGGGCTCTCCCCCGTCGGTGAGCGGGCCTGGCCCCTCATTGGGGGCTCACCCTCCACGGACGTCGGGCCCTCTCCCACCGGCACCCGCAGAATAAGCGCAACCCGAGCCGGTACCGGCCCGTAACCTGCGCTACCGGCCGTGGCGCCGCTCTCCCCCGAACCTTTTCCTGCTCGGGAGAGCACCTGGAACACCCCGAGAAAGTGACTTGCATCACACTTCGGGGTGTCAGGGTGTCTCCGCCTCCAGAATGCGGCGAGTCCTCCCGGATATTCCCGGGAGGACTCGGCTCACGTCCTGAGCTCGGCGGTCGTCACCCCCACCCTCCCGCAGTCCACCGCGTTCCATAACGGAACGGGAGCGCGGAGGCGACTCACCACCACTTCACTTCGGACGTGCACGGCACCTCACTCGGTGCCGGTCGCGGGGACACTGTCCCGACCCACCGCCGCCGCCGTGCCCGGGGAGTCCCGGCTTCCCGCAGTCCACCGCGTTCCATAACGGAACGGGAGGCCGCACTCCCCTGGTCCGGCGGGTGGCCGTGAACGGGCACACCCCCCACTCAGGTCCTGCGGACCGCGTCCGGAGGAACGCCCGGAGGCGTCCGCCGCACGGATCCTGGAACCCGTTCTGTCAGCTACAGGCCGATGCCGGCGGCGCCCAGCAGGTCACCGACCGGGTCGACGGCCGGGATCTCGGAGGCCTTGGGCAGCTCGGAGGCGCGCTCCGGGGCGTGCTCCTGCACCGACTGCGCGGCGGTCTCGCTCAGGTCGTAGCCGACGGGCAGCATCTCGGAGACGGGCACCTCGGGCAGGCGGTCGACGACCGGGACGCTGCTCAGGGCCGAGGACTGCGGCTCGGTCTCCGCGCTCTGGTGCACGACCTTGGAGTCGGCGTCGGTGGCGCTGGCGCCCGCGACACCCGCGACGGCGGCCACGGCGTTGCCCGCGACGTTCACCGGGACGTCGGCGTCGGCGACCAGCTGGTTGCCGCCGAGCACGGAGCCGTTGCCGGAGGTCGCGATGTCGCGCTGGGCCTCCTTGACGACCGCGTCGCTGTCAGTGGCGGCCGCCCCCGCGACACCGCCGACCGCACCGATCGCGTTGCCCGCGACGTTCACCGGGACGTCCAGGTCCACGACGGCCTGGTTGCCGCCGAGCACGGAGCCGTTGCCGGAGGTGGCGATCGACTGGTGCTCACGGACCGGGGCGGACTGACGCAGGATGCCGGCGTCGATGCCGGAGGTGTCGGGCAGGATCTGCGCGTTGCTCACGGCCTCGGTGACCAGGTCGGTCGCGGTGATCGGAGCGGACTGGTGCTCGACGCGGGGGGCCTCGTGGCTCTGACGGACGATCGCGTCCGCGTCCGTGGCCGCCGCACCGGCGACGCCGCCGACGGCGCCGATCGCGTTGCCGGAGATGTTCACGGGGACGTCCAGGTCACCGACGATCTGGTTGCCGCCGATGAGGGAGCCGTTGCCGGAGGTGGCGATGTCGGGCTCACCGTGCTTGTGGCCGTGCTTGTGACCGTGCCCGTCGTGGAGGACCTTGGAGTCACTGCCGGTGCTGGAGGCACCGGCGACGCCGCCGACGGCGCCGATCGCGTTGCCGGTGACGTTGACGGGGATGTCACCGTCGACGACCAGCTGGTTTCCGCCCAGGATCGAGCCGTTGCCCGAGGTGTGCACCTCGTTGTGGTGGTGGTCGATCACCTTGGCGTCGGAGCCCGTGCTGGATGCACCGGCGATACCGGCGACGGCGCCGACGGCGTTCCCGGTCAGGTTGACGGGGACGTCCGCGTCGACGACGGCCTGGTTGCCGCCGAGAACCGAGCCGTTGCCGCTGGTGGCGACATCGCTGTCGGCGAAGGCCACGCCGGTGCCCAGAGCAACGAAGCCGGCCGCCATGAGCACGGACTTCGCGGAGGTGCTGGCCCACTTACGCATGTGGGAAGTCCTTTCAAGAGAACAAGTTGATGAGAAGGTGTCGTGTGCGGGCCACAGGCCGTTCCACACTCCTGGGTGGAGTGCGGGCCTTCGGCCGAGGCGCCGGGGATCATCCGGTGGGCTCCGCACCTGGGCGGTGCGTTGTCTGCCGGGCTGGTGGGTGTGGGCGGCGTCCGTCTGCGCTGGCTGCGTGCGGACGTCCACACCCCGTCGATCAGCTCCGCCCTGGTTGGGCGGCGGCTGACGTGAACCCCGAGCACATGGCCTCGGCCGGTGCTACGGGACTCGCGTCAACCCCCGGGCCCTGGGGCGGGCCCGGGAAGCTGATCAAGTCAGGCCCTGGCCCTGCGGCGCTTGCCGAAGAGCAGGAGGCCCGCACCCGCGGCGACCGTGAGGACCGCCGCGGCGAGCAGCGCGGCGAGGCCGCTCTGGTCGGTGCCCGTCACCGCGAGGCGCTGCTCGTCGGCGGGCGGAGCGGTGGGCGAGGCGGAGTCGGCGGGCTGCTCGGGGGTCCCCGGGGTGGCGGGCGAGGGCTCCTCGGACGGAGACGGCTCGTCCCCCTCCTGCTCCTCCTCGCGGTCCTGCTCACCCTCAGGCTCCTCGGGGGTCTCCACGACGGGGTCCTGCTCGTCGGGGTTCTCCTCGTGCTTGTCCCCCTCCGGCTCCCCGGGCTTGCCGGGCTCACCCGGGTCGCCGGGCTCTCCGGGCTCACCGGGCTTGCCGGGCTCTCCGGGCTTGCCGGGCTCGTAGCCGTCGTAGCCGGGGTGCGGGTTCTTCGGCTTGCCGACCTCGGTCACGCTGGCGTCGCCGTCGGTGCAGTTGGCACCGGCGATACCGAGGACCGCGATGGCGTTCCCGCAGAGGTTGATCGGAACGTCGCCGTCGACGACGAGCTGGTTGCCTCCGCCGAGCGACCCGTTCCCGCTGGTCGTGGTGTCGGCGTGGGCGATGCCGCTGGCGGCGACGAAGAATCCGGTCGCCACGAGGGCGGCGAAGCGGAGGTGGGTTGACTGGGTCATCGGCTGTCCTTTGGTCGACGAGGAGATTTCACTGCTACTCGTGGTGACCGCGGACGGAGTTCCCGGCTATGGAGCCTTGGGAAGAGAGCACGCCCACCGGGAGTCGGCAGGGCGGCTGTGCGCAGGGCGCACGGACCGGCCGCGGTCTGGGAGCGCGGCTAGTCGGGAGAGTAGGAGGGGTCGTCCGCGGCATCGCGAACGACCAGGGTGGGGTCGCCGGGAAGGGCGACCCGCTGGGCCCGAAGCGCCATGTGACCGGCGCGGGCCATGAGGAAACCAGCGGCACCGGGTGCCGGGAAGGACGGGGCGGAGGCACCGGTGGTGTCCGGCCCGACCTGGTGGTGGGAGCCACCGCCGATGAGGCGGATGCGCTCGGCGGAGTCGTCGTCGGAGGCCGTGTCACCGGCGTTCTCCGCGACCTCGTTGGCCACACGCCACGAGGTCTGGGCAACGTGGGCGGCGACCTCGTCCTTGACGCGGGCCACCCGCTCCTCACGCTCACGCTCCGCGCGTTCCCGCTCCTCGGCGTCGGAACGCTCGGCGGTGGGCGCGGAGACGGCGGGCTCCTCGTCGGAGCCCAGGATCGGCAGTCCGAGGGGACCACCGGATTCGGTCACGGAGTCGATACCGCTCCGCCCGACCGTTTCGTTCAGGCTCGTGGCCACACTGTCGACCAGTGCGGACTCGCGAAGCGACTCGTCCGTGGAACCGACGACACCCTGGCTGGTACGCGCGACCCCGGCGACGAGGCCGGTGGCCCCTCGCGCGGTGTCGTCGACGGCCTGCCCGGTTTCGTGGACGACCGCGCCGACGGAGCTCTCCTCCAGCGCCGCGCCCGTCTCCCGGAGTGCGTTCCCCGGAAGGGAGGACGCCTGCGGAACGACGCTGCCGGCGAGGGCCTCGGTGGACGAGGCGGCCCGGCTGGCGGTGTCGGAGAGTCCGGAGTCCCGGAGCTCCTCGGCGGCCTGACCGGTGCGGTCAGTGATCTCGCCGACGCCCAGGACGCCCCCGCCGAGCCCGCCGGACTGGGAAGCGGTCTCGCTGTTCGCGACACCCACTCCCCCGGCCAGCCAGGCGACGGCGACGATGCCGGACAGGAGCAGCAACCGAGCGTAGGCACCACGGGCATTGCGAGCAGCGCGACTGGAGGAAACCAGCCACCCTCGGCTCGCGAGCACCATGGGATGCCCCTTCGTGTCGTTACTGCTGGACGGTCCCGTGCGGCGACGCCGCAGACGGTCGCACCGCGAAGCCCCGGAAAACAGAGGCCTCGCTGAACTGAAAGCAACACTAGCATCACCGTGAGTGACCATGGGCGAAAAAAAGAACCGCGCCGAGAACTTCCCGACGCGGTCCACCCGGCCCGTCCCCCTATGGGGGAAATAGCCGGTCAGCTCATGCCGACGAACCGGTCCAGCACCCGCACACCGAACTGGAGACCGTCCACGGGGACGCGCTCGTCGACCCCGTGGAACATGCCCGCGAAGTCGAGCTCCGGCGGGAGCTTCAGCGGGGCGAAGCCGTAGTTGCGCACGCCCAGGCGGGAGAAGCTCTTGGCGTCCGTGCCGCCCGACAGGCAGTAGGGCACGGCCTTGGCGCCCGGGTCCTCGGCCAGCAGGGACTCCGACATGGCGTTCACCAGGCCGCCGTCGAAGGAGGTCTCCACCGCGGGCAGGTGGTGGATGAAGTCGCGGCTGACCTTCGGGCCGAGCAGTTCGTCGACCTTCGCGAAGTACTCGTCCTCGGTCCCGGGCAGGAAGCGCCCGTCCACCTGGGCGGTGGCCTCACCCGGGATGACGTTGGCCTTGTATCCGCCGCCGAGCACCGTGGGGTTGAGGGTGTTGCGCAGGGTGGCGCCGATCATCTTGGCGATGGGGCCCAGCCGGGCCACCGTGGCGTCCACGTCCCTCTCGTCGAAGGGAATCCCGAACTCCTCGCAGATCTCCTCCAGGAAGGTCCGCACCGTCGGGGTGAGCTGCACGGGGAACTCGTGCTGTCCGAGCCTGGCGACGGCCGCCGCCAGCTCGGTGACGGCGTTGTCCCGGTTGGTCATCGAACCGTGCCCGGCGGTGCCGCGCGCGGTCAGCTTCATCCACGCGATGCCCTTCTCCGCCGTCTCCACCAGGTAGAGGCGCCGGTTCTCGTTGACCGTGAAGGAGAAGCCGCCCACCTCGCTGATCGCGGAGTCGCAGTCCGCGAACAGTTCGGGGTGCTCGTCCACCAGGTACTGGGCACCCCAGGTGCCGCCCGCCTCCTCGTCCGCGAGGAAGGCCAGCACGATGTCACGCGGGGGCCTGCGCCCCTCCCGCAGCCGCTGACGCAGCATCGCCAGCACCATCGCGTTCATGTTCTTCATGTCGACGGCGCCGCGACCCCACACGCACCCGTCCGCGACCTCACCGGCGAAGGGGTGGTGGGTCCAGTCCTCGGGGGCGGCCGGGACGACGTCCAGGTGGCCGTGGATGAGCAGCGGCGGACGCGAGGAGTCCTCACCGGCGATCCGGGCCACCACGTTGCTGCGCCCGGGGTGCTTCTCGTAGATCCGCGACTCCACCCCGACCTCGTCGAGCTTGGCCGCCACGTACTCCGCGGCCTTGCGCTCCCCCGGCCCGGAGTGGTCACCGTAGTTGGAGGTGTCGAACTCGATGAGCTCACGGCACAGGTCGACGACCTCGACCTCACCCGTGCTCGGTTCCCTGCCCGGTTCCACCATCTGGTTCTCCCATCTCAGGACGCACCTTTTGGCCTAGAGCCTGTCACGATGACCCCCCGCCGGAAAACTGGTTCGGACTCCCCCAGACCTTTGCTATGGTTAAACCTGTTCGGAGCGACACAGACCGAACAGCCCGGTCCGGGTGGCGGAATAGGTAGACGCGCTAGCTTGAGGTGCTAGTGGCCGTTAAGGCTGTGGGGGTTCAAGTCCCCCCTCGGACACAAAGGAAGGCCCTGCTCAGCGGGGCCTTTTTTCGTGCCCGCCCCAGGCGGGCGGCCACCCAGCCATCGCCCCTCGTACTGAACCCGAGCTTCCATGGCCACACCGCCAGGGCCTCGCGGGGCAGCCCCGAGCGGCCCGAGTGGTACGCCACGAGCCGGCCGGGAGCCACCGCGGAGTGGGTCGGATGACCGATGCCGCTACCGGGCGGAGTCGTCCGGTCCGGCTATCCAGCGGCGGTGAATCCACTCGCTCACCCAGAAGACCAGCGGCAGGCTCAGCAACACGGTCAGGATGCGCACCACCTGCACACCGACCACCTGGGCGCTGTCGAGGTCGAGGGCGATCGCCGCGGCCACCATCTCCCCCACACCACCGGGCACCAGCGCCAGCATCGACTCAGCGGGGTCCATGAGCCCCGTAGCGGCGAACAACCACCCGAAGAGAAGCCCGGCGCCCAACACGACCGTCACCGCGAGCGTTCCGGGGCCGAGGATCCGCAGGAACCGCCGGAACACCTCCGGTCCGATGGTGGAACCGATGGCCGTGCCGATCAACAACTGTCCGGTCAGGGAGATCACGACGGGCACCTCCGCGGCGAGGCCGAAGCCGAGGTTCACCGCGGCCGCTCCCACCAGACCTCCTGTGAGGGGCCACAGGGGCATACGGACCCATCGGAAGGCGAGGGCGGCGCCCAGGGAACCCGCCATGACCGCGAGCAGGGGTAGCGGTGTCATGAACCCACCACCGCCAACACCACGGGCAGGAACACGAACACGATGGTCAACAGCCGGACCGCGTGCACGGTCATCACCACGTCCATCTCAGCTCCTTTGTCGATGGCCAGTGAAGTGACCTCGGCCAGACCGCCCGGCGTGACGGCCAGGACAGCGGTGGCCGGGTCGACGTCGTAGCGGGCCATCAGCAGGGCAATGACCAGGAGGTTCACCAGGACGAGCCCGAGATAGGCGGCGATCACCGGGATGGCGACGGAAGCCGTGCTCGCCAGGGAGTCCATGGTGAGCAAAACACCGCTGACCAGGCCGACCAGGAGCAGCCCGACATGCCTCAGCGGTCGAGGGAAGGCGGTCGACCGCAGCCGCGATGACCACTCGTGGTTGGCCAGGGCGGCACCGATGGCGCTGCCCAACAGCATTCCCGCGGGCACCCCCATCAGTTCGAGGAGCGAACCCACCACCACTGCCCCGGCCAGCGATCGCAGTACACCTAAGGCCCGGCCCCAGCCGGATTTGTCCGCTTGTGCCGTCACTTGACCTCAATCATTCATCGCTTCGAAACCCCGGCGAACCAGGCACGAAACCCTTGACAGGCGTTTTACCCTTGGAATACCTTTCGTGCACTTGGTATACCAAAGGGGAGTAAATGTCCACCAGCACGACTGACGTTCTCGTTGTGGGCGCCGGCAACGCCGCCATGTGCGCGGCTCACGCGGCCCGGGAACACGGCAGGCGAGTCCTGGTCCTGGAAGCCGCACCCAAGGACCAGGCCGGCGGCAACAGCTACTTCACGGCGGGCGCCACGCGCATCACCCATGACGGTCTGGAGAGTCTCCTGGACCTCATCGAGCCCGATGAGCGACACGGCGAAACGGAGGTGCCGCCCTACTCCCGGGAGGAATACGCCGCGGACCTGGAGCGGGTGACTGACGGGCGCAACGACCCCGAGATGACCTCGACCCTGGTCTCGAACATCGCCGATGACATCCGGTGGCTCGGTTCCAAGGGCCTTCGGTACCGCCTGATGTACGAGCGTCAGGCCTATGAGCGTCCCGACGGCGGCTACCTGTTCTGGGGCGGGCTGCACGTCGGAAACGTCGACGGCGGCGAAGGGCTGGTCCGCGATCACCACCGCGCAGCCAGGGAATCCGGCATCGAGATCCTCTTCGGTGCCCGTGCCCTCCGCCTGATCGAAACCGACGGCGTGGTCACCGGGGTGGTCTACGAACACGACGGCGAAGAACACACCGTCCAGGCCGAGGCAACCGTCCTGGGAAGCGGCGGCTTCGAAGCGAGCAAGGAGATGCGGACCGAGCACATGGGTCCGCAGTGGCACCACGCCATCACCCGCGGAACCCCGTTCAACACCGGCACCATGCTGAACGAGGCACTCAAGCTCGGTGCTGCCAAGGGCGGGGACTGGAGCTCCTGCCACGCCACTCAGTGGGACGCGGGTTTCACGGACAACGAGTCCAACTACGAAGTCACCAACCGGCTGACCCGCCAGAGCTACCCACTGGGCATCATCGTCAATCGCGATGGCAAGCGCTTCCTCGACGAAGGCGCCGACTTCCGCAACCTCACCTACGCCAAGTACGGCAAGGAAGTACTCATGCAGCCGGGCGCCGTCGCCTGGCAGATCTTCGACGCACCGCTGCGTCCGATGCTCCGTCCGCAGGAGTACGAGGTCCCCGGCGTCGGCGAGCACATCGCCGACACACTGGAGGAGCTCGCCCGGCTCTCGGGGATCGACGAGGGCGGACTCGTCGAGACCGTCCGGTCCTTCAACGACTCGATCCGCACCTCGGTGGAGTTCGATCCCAACGTCAAGGACGGCCGTTCGGCCGACACCACACCGCCCAAGTCCAACTGGGCCAACCCCATCTCCGAGGGCCCCTTCTACGCCTACCCCGTCACCTGCGGCATCACTTTCACCTTCGGCGGGCTCAAGGGCGACTCACAGGCGCGAGTGGTCCATGAGGACGGATCGGTCATCCCGGGGCTCTACGCCTGCGGGGAGGCCCTGGGCGGCCTGTTCAGCGAGAACTACCCGGGCGGTTCCGGGCTGGCCGCGGGCATCGTCTTCGGCCGGATCGCGGGTCGGTCGGCGGCGTCATGACGGGCAGCACCCAGGTCGAAAGCGTCTACCAGCGGCTTCGCGCCCGCATCCTCGACGGGTCTCTCGAACAGGGATACGACCTCAACGAACGCGCCGTGGCCGACCTCGTCGGCACCTCGCGAACCCCGGTCCGGGAGGCCGTGGCGCGGCTGCTCGTGGACGGGTTGGCCGAACGGTTGGGCCGCAGGACCCGGGTGACCGTGTGGGACGGCGAGAAGATGGGCCAGCTCTACGAGATGCGCAAGATCCTGGAGTCGGAGGCCTGTCGACTCGCCGCGATGCGCAGGAGCGAGAACGCGGTGATCCAGCTGGAGGCCAGCCTCGCTGAGCAGTCCGAGTTGACGGACCCTTCCGCCACCCTGCGCAGGGAACTGAACTACAGGTTCCACTTGATCATCTGGCAGGCCAGCGGTAACCCGTTCCTCATCGAGGCGAACCAGAAGCACGGAGTGCAGTCGATGTCCATCTCCCCCACGACGCTGCGCACGGACCAGCGCTGGAGCACGTCGCTCGATGAACACACGCGGATGGTCGACCACATCAGGGCGCACCGGGCCGAGGAAGCCGCCGACACCATGCGCGACCACATCGAGGCCGCGTTCCGGCAGCGGTGAACCCGTGCCGGCCGTCGATGCACGGTGAACGCGCCATCGGGCCCCTCCGACCCGGCCGCCCCTGACACAACCCAAAGCGATCGAGTCCCCGGCTTGAGAACACCCCGAAGGTCGAAGCGCACCGGGGGGTTCAGCGGAATACCGGTCTCACGTCCGGAAAAGACGATGACACCCAACCGCTCGGCTGAGCCGTCCCCGGCTCCGGCCCCTCCCGTGGTGAAGCTCGACCACGCCTGCGTCTTCCCCGACGGACGACATGGTGAAAACGATGGAAGAGGGTGAACATCGGACGGCTCCGGCGCCTGGCGCCCGACAGCCGATCCCCACCCGTTCACGCGCCGAACCGCCCGGCCCGACAACGTTCCATCCGCTGCATATCGAAATCGAATGGTTATACATAAGCCTTCGGGCGCAGCGCCCATAGAGCTTGTCCCGGCCGGGTTCATTTTATCCGACAAGTGGTGCTACAACCGGTCATTCCATGATAATGTGACGCAGATCTCACGTTACTCAACGCTTCCCGAACGTGGATCCTCCGTCACGGAACTCCGCCTTATCACTATGCCCAAAATCCCGAAAGAGAGAATCATGCGCTCCCCCTCATCGCGACCCGCAGTCAATCGAACAAGCAAGCGGAATCACCGCATGCTGGTGGCCGCTGCGGCGATCGCCCCTCTCATTCTTGCGGGCTGTAGCGACAACGGCGGCGCTTACCCCTCGGACTCCATCCAATACATCGTGCCCTACAACCCGGGTGGCGGAGCCGACCCCGTCGGCCGCCAGTTCGTCCAGATGCTGGAGTCGGAACTCGACGCCAGTGGAAACGTCATCAACGTGCCCGGCGGAGACGAGGCGGTCGGCATCACCCAACTGGCCGGCGCCGAGGCCGACGGCTACACCCTGGGGCTCGGTACCTCCGGAGGATTCGTCGCCCAGCCCCTGGTCACCGGTGAGGCCCAGTACGAAACACCAACGGACTTCACGCCCCTGGCCAAGATGTCCGGCACACCCTACGGGTTGTTCGTCTCCCCGGATTCCGACTACGAGACGTTGGACGACCTGGTCGAGGCCGCCGAACGGAATCCGGGGGAGATCCAGATCAGCACCCCCGCCGGCATGGGCAACCCGGCTTTCGTTATCTATTACCTCGAAGAGCTGGCAGGCATCGAGGTATCACTGGTCACCACCGCCGGTGGTACCGGGGAAGCGGCTCTGGAAGTCATGAGCGGACGCCTGGACGCCGTGGTAGGAAACGCCTCCGGGCAGTTGGGGCTGGTCGAGTCGGGTGACCTTCGGGCGATCGCCTACAGCGGCCCGGAGGACTACAGCGACTTCCTCCCCGACGCGGTCCAATTCAACGAGGCCGGATACGACATCCCCTTCACTTCGGACTACATGACCATGGCCCCGGCCGGCCTGGAGGAGGACGTCGAGTCGGCCCTGCGTGATGCCTCCGACACCATCATCATGAGCGACGAGTGGTCCGAGTGGGCCCGCGGGCAGGGCGTACTTCCCCACGTGGCCACGGGTGACGAGCTGGACGCCTACCTGGAGGACATCCAGGCCAACATCGAGCACGGCATCGAACTCGGAAACGACCGCGATAACTGATGGCTGAGACCGAGAACGCCGGCCAAGCGTCAGAAAGATCATCGCAAGGGTTGCAGAACGACCCGAAACGATTGGGTCGCATTCTCTTCGGAGCCCTCTTCCTGGCCATTTTCGTCGGATACTACCTGGCGGGAAGAGAGCTCGACAACGGAACGCTGTCCCAACCGGGCCCGGGGATGATCCCCGGATGGATCGGCATCGCCGGGGCAGCCATCTCCCTCATTGTGATCATTGAATCACTACTGGGACGCTCGGAATCGGGTCAGATCGATTTCCCTCGCGGGCGTGATCTCAAAGACGTCCTCATATTCACAGCCATGGTGGTCGTCTTTTACGCCGTACTGATCCCGATACTGGGTCAGTACATCGCATCGGCACTCTTCGCCACAGCATTCATTCGCGTGGTCGGCCGTGACTCATGGTTGAAATCCATTATTATCGGCGTTGTCATGGGAATAATCTTGACCCTCTTCTTCTCTGAGGCCCTGGGGATTCGACTGCCCAGCGGCATGATCATTTCGTAAGAGGCATAAACCATGGGAACTATTGAAGGCTTTCTTTACGGCCTCGACCTCGCGCTCTCTCCCGAACTGCTGTTGGCGGCCTTCGTGGGTGCGCTGGCCGGCACGCTGATCGGTATCCTTCCCGGTCTCGGGCCGGTCGCCGGTGCCGCGCTGCTGCTACCGCTGACCTTCGCCTACGAGCCCGTGGTCGGCATGATCATGATCGCCGGCATCTACATCGGTACCCAGTTCGCTGGGTCGATGACGTCGATCCTGCTGAACATGCCCGGTGACGCGCAGTCCGTCGTCGCGACCTTCGACGGCCACCCGATGATGAAGAACGGCCGCGGCGGAGCGGCCCTGACCATCATGACCCTCGGGTCGTTCATATCCGGTCTGATCGGGTTGGCCATCGTGCTGCTGGTCCTGCCCGCGGTCACCGGCGTGGCCATGCGGTTCGGCCCAGCGGAGTTCTTCGCTCTGACCGCGGGCGGTCTGCTCGTCCTCGCCAGGATCTCCGGGGGATCCCTGGGGTCGGGGCTCCTACCGATGATCATCGGTGTGGCGCTGGCGACGATCGGGCTGGACGTCAACACCTCGACGAACCGCTTCACCTTCGGTCAGATCGACCTGACCCTGGGGGTCGCGCTGGCCAGTGTCGCGGTCGGTCTCTACGGTCTCTCCGAGCTGATGTTCATGCTCACCGGGGACTCCAAGCGACCCAAACCCAGACGCCTCCGTCTGCGTGAACTGATTCCGACCAAGGAGGAGCTCGGCCGGTCGATCACACCCTGGGGACGCGGTTCCCTGATCGGCTTCGGGTTCGGACTGATTCCTGGTCCGGCGGCCGCGCTCTCCACCTTCGCTTCGTACAAGGTCGAACAGACGGTCTCCAAGCACCGGAAGGACTTGGGCACCGGCGCCGTGGAAGGCGTGGCCGGCCCGGAGGCGGCCAACTCCTCGGCCACCATCGGCAGTATCGTTCCGGTACTGATGCTGGGCATCCCGTTCTCCGCCACCCTGGCCCTGATGATCTCGGCCATGACCGTTCAGGGGGTCCAGCCCGGTCCCCTGTTGGCGACCCAGCGGCCCGACCTCTTCTGGTCGGTGATCGCGTCCATCCTGGTCGCCAACGTCATGTTGCTTCTGCTGAACCTGCCCCTGATCGGGGTGTGGATCAAGCTCATCATGACCCCGATGCGCTACATGGTTCCGTTCATCATCATCATCGCGTCCATCGGGGCCTACAGCATCAACAGCAACTTCATCGACCTGCACATCGTGCTGATCGCTGGAATCTTCGGATACTTCCTGAGGCTGCTCGACTTCTCTCCGGCTTCGCTGCTGGTGGGTCTGGTCCTGGGGTCGATGATCGAGCGCTACTTCGTCCAGGGAATGGTCACCTACCGAGGTGACATCTGGGCGATGGTCGGTGCCTCCGGCATTTCGATCACCATCTGGGCCCTTGTAGTGATCGTTCTGTTCGCCGGGCTCCTCAAGCCCGTCTGGACCGGTCTCAAACGCAGGGTGCGCAAGCCCGTCGCCTAGCGACGACAGGATGCCGCCGATCCCACGGCCGTAGCGGCTCCCCCGAGCACTCTGCTGGAACCGGCGCCTGAACGGCGACCACGCATCACGTGCTCCAACGGATGGGGGTATCCACGCCGCCACTCGGTGGAAGGACGGGTGGATCCTGTCGAGGCCCGGGGGGATCGGACCACGCTCCAGGCGTGCTCCGGTCCCCCTCTCGAGCATCCCGGCGCGGGCGGCCGGACATCGTCTCGGCGGACACCGTGCTCGCGAAAGGCGCCCTGGGTGTACTGACCTGAGAGGTTGATTCGGTGCTCGTGCCGATCGACGCCAGCGGCCTCCAGGCAATCTCTCGCAAGACGAGGCCGAACAGGGCCGACGGGGAGACGGACGCCCCGTTCACGGTGAGGTAGCCGGAACGGATTCGGCGGGCGACGGCCGCGCCGTGTTCGGGGTCGGCCGTCCACACCCCGCCCTCGAGCCCGTACGGGGAGTCTTCGGCGATCCGGATGGCCTCGTCCTCGTCCCCGAACGGGATGACGGAGAGCTCTCCCCCCTCGGACACAATGAAGGCCCTGCTCAGCGGGGCCTTTTTCGTATCCCAGACGGACGCCCACCGCCTCACTCGTCGCGAGGGCGATGGGCGTCCGCGTCCGGGGAGGTCCCCCGTACGGAGAACTCCTAGTACTCGGTGATCGACGTGGCGATCCCGTCGACGATCTCGACCTCGGCCAGGACCGGGTTCCCGCTCGCGACGGTGGCGTCGAACTCGTCGAAGTCACACGTCACGAGGCCGGTGTCGGGGTCCTGCACACCGTCGGCGCAGGCGTGGATGCCAGCGTGGATGACGGTGTCCTCCGACACGAAGAACGCGGTGTCCTCGACGATGTACTCACCCGGGGCGACGTAGTCCAGGCCGCCCGCCAGGGTGCCGGTGAACCCGCCGGACTCCTCCGGGGCCTCGGGGCCCTCCGGCTCGTGGTGGCTGTCGTTGTCGTACTCGGTGATCGACTCCGCGTTCCCGTTCTCGTCAACCATGGCCTGGACGAAGATACGCGTCTCCCCCTGGGCCACGGCCTCGAACGACTCCAGGTCGCACTCCACGATCCCGAAGGCGTTCTCGTCGAGACCGTTCTCGGCGGGGCAGACGTGGTGGCCGCCGAGGTAGCGCGTCTCCTCGGTGACGAAGAAGGCCTCCCCGTCGATGATGAACTTGCCCGGGGCGAGGTACTCCAGCTCGCCGTTCCGGGGCTCCGTCACCACAGCGGCACCGGAGTCGGCCCCCGCCTGGGACGAACCGACCGACGACACCGTGTCGATCACTTCCCCCGAGGAACACGCCGAAGAGCCGACGACCACCAGACCGGAGGTCGCGAGGGCCAGGACGGTGGTACGGAAACTGCGCTTCATGCGATTCCTTTCTCCCCAGTGAAGGAGGCTCCTGCTAACAGGAAGTTTGTTCTGTCGTGTTCGGGGTACTTTATCAAGTTTTATTTCGAAGCACGCGCGACGGGGGATGGTGCGGCGCTTCGAAAACCCCGGAGGAAACGAGACGCCGGGATGGTCGGCCGTCCCGACGGGCGCTGGGAGGCGCTTCGACCTCTGCCTTCGCCCCTTCGACGCCGGAAGAGACCGCGCCGGGGAGGGCTTCGTCGGCGCGCGCTCGAGTTTCGGTGCATAAGTCGCGTACCAACATGTTTCTCCCTTTCTCCCGTGCCGCGCGGGCCACTCCCGCCTTCGCTCCGCCTGTGTCTGCTGTTCCTTTATGTGCGTTCTGATGGCGGTCGGGGCTATGGAGTTCACCCGAATATCGAGTTTTTTCGGACTCCCAGCCAAGGCTCCGCCCAGTGGGATGAACGTGCCTGGTCAAGCAGGTGCGAGGCGATGCGCGCGGTCGCACGTCGGACACTGAGCGTGTGTGCGGACCCACGCGCAGGAGGTGCGATAGTGCACGTACCCCTGCCCCTCCTTCTCTCAGGAGCACCCCCATGCACTCTGCCAACCCCCGCCCCCTTCTCATCGTGGGGGCCGCCCTCTCACTGGCCCTGACCGCCTGCGGCGGGGAAGGCGGCTCGGAAGCCGAGGCCACACAGGAGGTCGACACCACCGGGTTCACCTACGGCGACGTTCCCACGGAGAACCAGAAGCGGCCGGGCATCAACGAGTCCCACATGCCCCCGGAGCCCGAGCGAGGCGCTCCCAGGCACGAGATCAACGCGCACACGGCCCTGGTCAAGGTCTCCGAGATGAACTGGACCGCCGATCCCGACGCAACCTCCGAGTGCCCGGAGGTCGACCTGCACGCGGAGGAGAGCTACAGCTGCGTCGTCACCTACATGGGTGAGGAGTTCGAGTACCTGGTCGAGCTGGACGAGGAACGGAGCTCGGAGACCTATGCCGCCGAGAGCGCCCGCCTGGTCACGGGGCCGATCATCGTCGAGCAGCTGGAGCACACCATCCGGGTGTTCAGCCTCCTGCCCTACATCGACTGCGGCTTGGAGGGCGAGGTGGTGGCCGCCACGGTCGACGAGCACGCGAGCACCTGCGTAGCCCTGGACGGCGCGACCGGTGAGACCAAGGAGTACGAGGTCACCTACGGCCTGCTCGGCCCCAACGTCACCCCGCTCTAGGCATACCGGGACCACCGAGGAAACGAGCAGGGGTCCGCTGACCAGCGGACCCCTGTTCGGTGTTCGGACACGGTCAGCGGTGCGTGGCGGAGGCCGCCTTCTCCCTACGGTCGCGCACCAGCGTGACGATGCCGATGGTCACGGTGGTGATCAGTCCCAGAGCGGGCAGGCCGATCCAGGTGAACGCCCACAGCATCTGTCGGGTGGAGGCGGTCTCGACCACGTGCATGGAGGCGACACCGAACTCGACCCCCTCATTGGAGCAGGAGATCGTGTGGGTACCCGGCTCGACGATCTCCAGGACGTGGACCAGGTTCCACTCGTCGGCGCCGTAGGAGAAACTGCTCGCCCCCCGCATCTGCACGTTGCCCGGGGTGCCGGACGGGCGGTGGACCGAGCACCCTCCGCCGAACGAACGACCGAAGACCCCGAGTTCGCCCAGGTGTTCCTCACCGAGCTCCAGCTCGACTTCGAGGTTCTGGTCGACTTCGCTGATGAAGTCCGGGGCGGGGTGACGCACCCAGGGGCCGAGTGCGAGCAGGATGCCGAAGACCACCACCGTGGCCACCAGGGAGACCAGGCTCGCAATGTATCCGCCGCGCGGGCGGCGGATACATTGCGAGCCTGGTCTCCCTGGTGGCCACGGTGAGTGCG
>NZ_LAVM01000025.1:0-68195 GCF_001083815.1 Nocardiopsis sp. SBT366
CCGTCGCGGAGCCAGCAGTAGCGGTAGTCCCAGTTACGGACGCCGCCGATCTCCTCGGGCAGGGAGGTGGTCGCGGCGGCCATGACACCGCCGGTGGGGGTGCACAGACCCCGCAGAGTCAGCGCGGAGCGCGCGGCGAGGACGTTCTCGGTGCGCGGCAGGTCCAGGTCCCGCACCCAGGAGGACCAGTGGAGGGCGGCCTGTTCCTGGCGCTGCGCCTCGGTGGCCTCCTCGGCGGTCAGGGAGTCGGTGCCGCAGCGCAGCTCCAGCACCACGGGGCGCTCGGACCTCGGGTGGACGGTCGCGCGGGCGACGTCGTCGGTGCCGTCGTGGTCCACCCGCCACTCCACGCCGGGGGAGCGCAGGACCATCGGGAAGTCGGCGCCCTGGACGCGCAGGCCCTCGGGCTCGACGGTGATGCGGATGGGGGCGCGGCCGAAGTCGGGACGCGGGGCGAACTCGACGGTGGCGGGGGTGACGCCGCCGATCACCCGGACGAGGTCGGTGCGTCCGGGCTCGGTGTCGTGGGCGAGGTAGTCGGTGACCTCCAGGCGGGACCAGCGGGTGCGCACGGTCATCGTGCCCGGTAGGTAGCGCTGGCCGAGGGGGAGGCCGCCGTGGGCGGGCGAGATCGCGAAGACCCCGGCCTGACGGCCACCCAGGACCTCGGCGAACAGGGCGTTGGAGTCCGGCTCGGGGTGGCAGAACCAGGACAGGCGCGCGTCCGGGCCCAGCAGTGCCACGGAGGCCTGGTTGGAGAGCATCGACATGCGCTCGATGGGGGTGGGGCGCTCCCCGAAGACCCAGGAGCGGCGTTCGGTGGCCAGGAGGGTGAGCAGGGCCGCGGCGGTGGGGGTGTCGGGGACGCTGTGCGCGGCCACCGTGTGCTCCTCGCCGACCCGCACGCCCGCGTCGGCCCCGGCGTTCAGGTTCGCGAACACCGGCTCCTCGCCCTCGCCGCCGCCGATGTAGAGGATCGCGGTGGCCTCGACCTGCTCGCGCAGGAGTTCGAGCGCGGCGGACTTGTCGGCGGGCGGGGCGTCGGGGCCGGTGCCGGGGTGACGGGGGTCGATCGTGAGATCGGTGTCGAACTCGGTGCCGTAGGCGCCCACGAGGCGGACCTCCGAGGGCAGCCTGGAGAGGGCGGCCAGGTCACGCAGGGCCCTGGCGGAGATGACCGCGCACACGGTGCCGGGCAGGTCCGCGAGGTCGCGCAGGGCCCTGACGGCCTCGGGGAGGGGACCCCGGTGGTCGGATGCCACCGGTGCGAGAGCACCGTCGTAGTCGCAGGCCACGAGCAGGCGCGAGGTGCGGGCCAGCGCGGAGACGCGCTGCCGGACGTCGAGGGGCATGGTCTCCAGGGTCGTGTCCGTTGGTCCCTGCGGGACCGCCGGAGTCGCCTTGACCACCTGGGTGAGCGTCACGTTGCCTCCTCCACTGGTCCATTACCGACCTGGGAAATAGGTGAGATGTAGGACTCCGCGCGCATGTGTCTGGATCACATGGATCTCGTAGGGAAAACGTAGACCCAGGGACGTATGGCGCGGGATGAACTTCACGGGCCTTTGAGTAGACCTAAAGAACATTTGGCATTCAAACGGATAAACCGGGCATCCGTGCTGTTCTGTAAAAGGTCAGGTGCCTCAGAAGTCAACGCGAGACTACCCGCGCCGCGCACGTGCGCGTGCACGAGAAGCAAGTGATGCAGATCACTCATACGGAACGGGTCCGTATGTGCCAGACCCCGCCCGCGGGCCGTGGAAGGGAGTCCACGGCCTGTGGACGGGGTGAGCGGAACCGGGGAGGTGTGGGGGGTGCGCGCCGAAGCGCCGGGTCAGGAGCTCGACGACTCCCATTCCGGCTTGCGCAGATGGTGCACCCACGCGGGCGGGAGGTTGGCGAACACCTTCTCCGAGCCGATCCCGTAACGGTCCAGCCAGTCCTGCACCACCCAACTGGTCCGCGCCTGGCGCAGGTAGTCCTCGCGGCGGGCGATCACCGCCTTGACCTCCTTCGTGTACAGGTAGCCGTAGAAGGAGAGCGTCCCGCCCGGGCGGAGCACGGTGAAGTAGTAGTCGAGGATGCCGCGCACGGTGTCGGCGGTGAAGTTGGCGAACGGCAGGCCGGAGACGATCACGTCGTAGGTGCGGTCGGTGCCCATCTCGTCGACCAGACAGGCGTGCACCTCCGCACTGTCCGCGATCGGCGACATCTGGGGGTCGGTCTCCAACAGGTGCTCGACGTAGGCCGCGAACTCCGGGTTGGCCTCCACGAGGTCCACGGTGTCACCGGGGCGCATCGCGTCGGCGATCCCGCGGCTGATGGCGCCGGTTCCGGCGCCCGCCTCCAGAATGCGCAGCGGTTCGTCGGGATCGGGTCGGTGGCGGATGTGCTCGGCCATGGCGTGCGCCAGGGCACTGCTGCTGGGCACGATGGAACCCGTCGCATGGAAGGTGCGCAGCGCCTGGCTGAAGAAGAGTCTGGTGTCACGCAGACGTTCCTCCAGCCTGAGGGCGGCCAGGGGTCCGGTGGGGCTCTGGGTCTCGGACATGACTGAACGCTAACGCGTCGGTGTGCCCCTGGGGAGACCGCGCGGCCCTTTGTCCCGGAAACACCGCGTGGCCATGAACACCGCCGGGATGGGAACCCCGGCGCCGGGTCCGCGCCCCGAGGGGCGCTCCCGCCCCCGGACGGCCACGGCGCCACGCCCTACTCTGAGGGGCATGAGTGACGCCGACGCCACCCCCGAGACCCCCGCCCACACCCGGACCGCGCTGGTCACCGGGGCCTCCGGCGGGATCGGGGAGGAGTACGCCCGGCGTCTCGCCCAGCGCGGGTACGCCCTCGTCGTGGTCGCGCGCCGCCACGACCTCCTGGCCGACCTCGCTGACGACGTCCGTGAGCGGTACGGGACCGCGGTCGAGGTCCTGCGCGCGGACCTCGGCACATCCGAGGGCGTCGCAGCCGTCGCCGCGCGGCTGGTCGAGGATGGCACCGGCGAGCTCGCGCCCGTGGACCTGCTCGTCAACAACGCCGGGCGCGGCGACGGGGGCACCTTCGCCGAGCAGGATCCCGCCGAGATCGACGCGATGATCGACCTCAACGTCCGCGCCGTCCTCAAGCTGGCCCGCGCCGTCCTGCCCGTGCAGATCGCCCGTCGCGCGAACGGGTACAAGGAGGGGCTGGGCGTGGTCAACGTCGCCTCGATGGCCGGGGAGATCCCCGTCAACCCGGGGGGTTCCGTGTACGGCGCGGGCAAGAAGTTCGTGACCCTGTGGAGCGAGAGCGTCGCCGCCGAGGTGCGCGGACACGGCGTCCACGTCACCGTGGTCCTGCCCGGATTCGTGCGCACCGACATGACCCGCGGCGTCCAGGAACAGGGGATGCCCGCCTTCGCGTTCGTGCCCAAGGAGCACATCGTCCGCGACTCCCTCATCGCCTGGTCCGCCGGGCGTTCGGCGGTCGTCTCCGGACCCCAGTACAGGGCCGCCGACGGCCTCCTGCGCCTCCTGCCCCGCCCGCTGATCCGCGCCGTCGCCCGCCGCATGGCCTGACCTGGCCCTCTCACATACTGGGACATTCGGTCCCCGGTTGGTCACCGGGCGTCGGTTGCGCCTACCCTGGTAGCGCACTGTCGGTCGAGGAAAGAGACCATGAAGACCTTCGAAGAGCTGTTCGCCGAGCTGTCCGAGAAGGCACGCTCCCGCCCCGAGGGGTCCGGGACCGTCGCCCAACTCGACGCTGGCGTCCATGCCATCGGCAAGAAGGTCGTCGAGGAGGCCGCTGAGGTCTGGATGGCCGCCGAGTACGAGTCGGACGAAGACGCCGCCGAAGAGATCTCGCAGCTCCTCTACCACCTCCAGGTCCTGATGCTGGCCCGTGGCCTGCGGCTCGAGGACGTCTACAAGCATCTGTAGGCCGGTACCGCGCGCCCCTCGCCGGGCGCGTGCGCGGACCGGCCCACCGACGTCCCCGAACCACGCCAGAGCTGACAAGGAATCCCAATGCCCGACATGCTCCGCATCGCCGTGCCCAACAAGGGCCAGCTGTCCGAACCCGCCGTCCAGATGCTCCGCGAGGCCGGGTACCGGCAGCGCAAGAGCAGCCGCGACCTCGTGCTGGTCGACCCGGACAACAACACCGAGTTCTTCTTCCTCCGCCCCAAGGACATCGCCGTCTACGTCGGCGAGGGCATCCTCCAGGCCGGGATCACCGGCCGCGACATGCTGCTGGACTCCGGAGCCCCGGTCGACGAGGTCCTCGCACTGGGCTTCGGCGGCTCCACCTTCCGCTTCGCCGCGCCCGGCGGCGGCGGGATGGACGTCTCCGACCTCAACGGCAAGCGCATCGCCACGTCCTTCGACGAGCTGCTCCGCGCGTACCTGGAGGAGCGCGGCATCGACGCGCGCGTCATCCACCTGGACGGGGCCGTGGAGAGCTCGGTACAGCTCGGCGTGGCCGACGCGGTGGCCGACGTCGTCTCCACCGGCACCACGCTGCGCAACGCGGGGATGGAGACCTTCGGCGACCCGATCCTGATCTCGGAGGCCGTGGTCATCCGGCCCACGGACGCCCCCGAGGACCGGCAGATCGACCAGCTGCTGCGCCGCCTGCGCGGCGTCCTCGTGGCCCGCGACTACGTGATGATGGACTACGACGTGCACGCCGAGAACCTGGAGGCGGCTGTCGCCCTCACTCCCGGCATGGAGGGGCCCACGGTCTCCCCGCTGCACCGTGAGGGCTGGGTCGCGGTTCGCTCGATGGTGCCCCGCAAGGATGCCCAGCGGATCATGGACGACCTCTGGCAGCTCGGCGCCCGCGCCATCCTGGTCACCGACATCTACGCCTGCCGCCTGTAGCCACGGCGGCCCCGGTCAGGAGGGGGCGACGGTCAGGACGGTCTCGTCGCCGTCGGCGGCGCCAGTGACGGTGACGTGCAGGATCCGTCTCCCGCCGTCCCAGCGCGACGTCCAGCCGTCGTCCCCGGCGGGGGTGTCCACGGTGAGGTCGAACCCCTGCCCAAAGACGTCCTCGGGCAGGTAGAGCTCGGTCGCCCCGGACGCCCCGTTCTCGGCGTAGCGCACCGACAGCGCACCGTCGGCGTCGTGGGGTCCCAGTTCCAGGGGTCGGCCCGCCACGGCGCGCGGGTAGGCCCGGTTCATCACGTGGGCGAGCGGGCCGGGCGTGAGGTCCTCGCCCTCCGCCCGCTCCTCCCATGGTCCCCAGCCGTCGTGGTCGTTGGACCAGTAGACGCGTCCGGCCGCCATCGACTCGGTCTCCGCCAGCATCCGGGAGACGAACTCCGGCGCGCCCGGCCCGGACATGTCCAGGCCGAACTCGCCCAGCACGATCGGTGCCTCCAGGCGTTCGCCCACCACCCGGACGTTGCGCGACCACAGTTCCACGCTGGCGTCGATCCGCTCCAGCGCCGCGCCCTCGTAGGGCTGGCCCAGGTCCATGGGCAGGGCGTACATGTGCGGCGCGTAGACGATCCTCGGTTCACCCTCGCGGGGGTCGTCCAGCCTGGGCAGAAACGAGGGCAGGCCCCAGTTCACGCCCACGGCCTGGCCCTCCACGAAGATCCACGTGTCCTGGTCGACCTCCCGGACCCGTGCGACGGACCGGCGGTACAGCTCGGCCAGCGGACCGGCCTCGAAGTCGGGTCCCTGGAGGCTGCCGCCGAACGGTTCGTTCATGAGGTCGTAGCCGATCACCGCCGGATGGCCGGAGAAACGCTCGGCCACGTGGCGCCAGGCGTCGGCGTAGGCGTCCATCAGCCCGGGGTGTTCGCCGGTGGTCCCCCAGAAGTGGTCGAAGGAGCGCACCACTCCGGGCTCCAGGTAGACCAGTTCCCACATCTCGTGGCTCTCCACCCGCAGGCCGTCGTTGTGGGTGGCCCACTCGGGGGCGCCGTTGCCGGAGTGCTCCTCGGGGCTGGTGTGGCGGCCGTACAGGTCCTGGTGCATGTCGAGCAGCACGTGGTAGCCGCGGTCGGCGTACCACTCGACCCGCTCGGCGACGGCGTCCAGGTACGCCTCGTCGTAGACGCCCTCTTCGGGTTCCAGGGCCTGCCACTGGATGAGGAAGCGGACGAAGTTGGTGCCCATCGCGTCGTACTCGGCCTGGACGTCGTCCTCGGTGATCCACGGCAGCCGGTCGGGGTCGCCCTTGGCGGAGCCTGAGGTGTTGAGCCCGTGGAGGAAGAGCGCCCTGCCCCGGTCGTCGGTGAGGTACCGGGTGGGCCCCGGCTCGTGCCGGGTGAGCGCGGCGACGAGGCCGAGCACCAGCACGAGCACTGTCAGTGCGGCCGTGACGAGCCCGCGCTTGCCGGTGCGCTGCAATCTCGCTCCTGGGGTGAGAGCTGGATCACTATCATGCAGAAGGTGAATGTTGTTCGCAATGCCCCCACCGCCCTCGTACCGTCCGTCGCAGGGGTCACGACCCTCCTCCCCTGCCTGCTCTTCGGGAGCGCAGCGTTCCTCACCTGGCTGGGGTCACGCGCCGCCTGGCTGACCCTGCCCACGGCACTCGGCGTCCCCTTCGCCTTCCCCAGGCTCAGTCTCACCACCGTCGTCGGACAGCCCGACTGGCACCTGGCGACCGAGATCGTCGCCGCCGCGGCACTGGCCGCCGTCACCGGGTGGTGGGTCCGACGGGCACTCCGGGTGCGTCCCGAGGCGAACGCCTGGCGGGTCCTGCTGTCCGCCTGGGCCGGTGTGCTCCTTGGGTTGGCCCTGGCCAACGCCCTGCGCGCGGTCGCCGCCGTGCTGGCCGTGGGCGCCGGGCCGGTGGCCCTGTTCGCCTACGCGCTCGCCGGGGCCCTGACGGGCCTGCTCTGGGCGGTCTGCCTGGGTTGGGTCTGCGCGGTTCCGGCGGCCCTGGTACACCGGTTCACCGCGCGAACCAGCGCCGACTCGGCGTAGTTCCCTCAGTCACCGTCGCGCCGTCCCCCCGGGCCCCGGGGGGACGGTTCGACCGCGTCCTCCGGGGGATCAACCCCACTCGCCCCCCACAGGAAGCAGGTCTTCGGTGGACACTGATCCGAGCATCCTTCCCACCTGGACCCCCTGGGTCCTCGTCGTGGCGACCACGGTCCTGGTGACGTTCGCCGTCCGCATGCGGGTCACCCCCGAGCGCGGATACACCCGGGGCCAGGTCCACCGCGAACGCCTGATCGACCGGGCCCCGTACTTCTCGCGGCTTCGCCGCAGGGCCGCGCGCGTGATCCGTGCGGGCGAACGGGTGAGCGATCCGGAGCTGGGCCGGGTGGTCTACCTGCTGGCGTGGGAACGCCACTGGTACACGTTCAACCCCTGGCAGCCGCGTGGAATCGGGTCCCTGACCATCGCGATGCTGGCCCTGTCCCTGGTCGGCGCCGGGTTCGCGACCGATCCCGCGTACGGGACGCTCGCGGCGGTCCCAGCCCTGCTCCTGGCGGCGTACGCGGTCTACGAGATGGCGGTCCCCCGACGACGGGCCGCCGAGTCGATGGCCGCCCACCGGGGACACGCCACGGCCGAGGATCCGGAGCCCGGGGTCTGAGGTGCACCCACCCGGACCACCGGACCGCTCGCCACAGGTGCCCTAAGGGTCCTCAGCGGTCAGCCACCGGGGTTGTCCCGCTTGGGGCGGGACTGGAGGGCGGCCCAGATCAGGGGGGCCTGGAGCGGGACGCGGCCCCAGGCGACCGCCTTGTTGTCGGCCACCGACGGCAGCCGTCCCGACCCCGAGTCCAGCGCCATCTGGACGTTGGCGGGCCACACGGCCAGCAGCAGTGCGGCGCTGGCCGGTCCGGCCCACCTCCGGCGGGTCAGCAGGCCCACGCCGCAGGCCAGTTCGGCCGCGCCGCTCCCGTAGACGAACGCCCGGTGAGCGGGCAGCCGACGCGGCATGATCGACTCGAACGGCCTCGGGGCCACGAAGTGCAGCACCCCCGAACCCACGAACATCGCCCCCAGCGCGAGCGGGGCCGCTCCGCGCAGCCTGTCCAGGCGTTTTCCCATGGTCATGCACTCCTCTCGTGACGCGCCGGAACCCAACCTACTGATGAGTCAACAAGTGGTACTTCACCGGCCCGCCGCGCGGGAACATGATCGGGGGCACAATGTGGTGCATGAACCAGCCAACGCGAGACCCCGAAGTCGAGGGTGAATCCGTCACCGTCGCCAGAGTGACGGGTGAGACCGGCGGTGACCTGGTACTTCGCCAGGTGGGTGCCCACTACGAGATCTATTCCAACGGCCTTTTCCTCATGGACACCCGCGACGGCACCTCCGAGCGCGAGATGGTGCGCCTGAGCCTGGCCGAGCTTCCCCCGGGGCGCTCACACGCCCGCGTGCTGGTCGGCGGGCTGGGCGTGGGCTTCTCCGCCCGAGAGGCGCTCGACAACCCCCGGGTGTCCCGCGTGGACGTGGTGGAGCTCGAACCCCAGGTGATCGCCTGGCACGAGGGCGAGCTCGGTGAGGCCGCCGAGTACGTCCACCGCGACCCCCGCTGCCGAGTGCACAACGCCGACATCGTCGCCTGGATCGCCGAGGCCTCGGCCGCCGACCAGCCCGGCCGCTTCGACGTCATCTGCCTGGACACCGACAACGGCCCGGACTGGACCGTGGTCGAGAACAACAACCGTCTGTACGAGGCGGCCGGGCTCGAACAGCTGACCCGGCTGCTCACCCCCGGCGGGGTGCTCTCCTTCTGGAGCGCCAACAGCGTGGACAGCTTCGAGGCCCTGCTGCGGACCCGCTTCGGCACGGTGGAGGTCGCGGAGGTGGTGGTGGCCCGGGGCATCCCGGACGTGGTCTACCTGGCCTCGAACCCCCTCTGAGATCAGCCCTGGTCGCGGGACATGTAGCGGGCGAACTCCTCCAGGGAGATCCGCTCGTCGCCGTCGCTGTCCATCGCGCGCACGACCTCGGCGGCCTGCTCGTCGGTGGTCTGGTCGCCGAGGTTGCGCATCAGCGAGGCCAGCTCCTGGGCGGAGATGAGGCCGTCGTTGTCTGTGTCCACGAGGGTGAAGGTGGCGGCGTACTCGGTGGTGTCGGCCATCGGGGGCTCTCCGGATCTGCTGGGGAACGAACTCGCGCCAGGCTATCGAGGCACGCCCCGCCGGGGCCACCGGGAGGCCCCGGCCGCCGGGCGGTTGGCCGTCCCATGCCTTCCGGGTGACGGTGCCGACGTGCGGGTTCGGGGGCGGTCGTGTGTCGGAGACGGCACGAAGAGAGCCCGGGTCGCAGGGAGCCGGGCCTGTGACCGCGTACCGCGGCAGGAACGCGCGAGAGGGGCCGTGCCCCGTCCGGTGGACGGTGGCGGCGGCCCCTCTGGGGGAGACGTGCCTGACAGCGGGTCAGCGGGGGTCAGTGCGTGTTCGTGGAGGCCTTCGAGCCGACCCAGCGGGCGACCACCGTGAAGGCCAGCACCAGGATGAACAGGCACAGCGCGGCGCCCCAAGCGCGGTCGATACCGGACTCGAAGGGCTGCGTGGCGCCCCGGTACAGCTGCATCGGGACGGCGCCCTGCGGGCTGCCCTGGAAGCTCGTCACGATCAGACCCGTACCGAAGGCCGTCAGCAGCAGCGGCGCGGTCTCACCGATCCCGCGCGCGATCGCCAGCATCGAACCCGTGGTCAGACCGGGCGCGGCGGCGGGCAGCACCGTGTGCACGATGGTCTGCCACTTGCGCGCCCCCAGACCGTAGCTGGCGTTGCGCATCTCGTTCGGAACCAGCCGCAGCATCTCCTCGGAGGACCGCGTCACGATCGGCAGCATCATCACCGCGATGGCCACCGCGCCGACGAAGGTACCGAAGCCCATGCCGCCCCAGCCGATCACCAGCAGGCCGTACACGAACAGACCCACGAAGATCGACGGGATGCCGGTCATCACGTCGGTGAAGAAGCGGATCGCGGAAGTGAGGCGGTTGGGCCCGTACTCCACGATGTACACGGCGGTGGCGATGCCGAAGGGGATCGACATCAGGACGGCCAGCGCCATGATGTACAGCGTCCCGAAGAACCCGGCCGCGTAGCCGCCGCCTTCGCGCCGGGGCGGCGGCTCGGTCTGGGTGACGAAGTCCAGGTTGACCACGCCGATGCCGCGACGGGTCACCTCGAAGACGATGAGGACCAACGGGATCATCGCGATGACCATCGCGGCGGTCAGCACCACCGTGGCGCCGCGGTCCTTCAGGCGCCGCAACGACGAACCCGGGGGCCGCTGGCTCAGGGGGGCGTGCCTGCTGGGGGGAGTCTCGGTCATGGTGCTCATACGGCGGCGTCTCCCGTCATGCGTCCCAGACGCCAGACGATGACGCGGGCGAGGATGTTGACGATCATCGTGACCAGGAAGAGGGCCACACCGATGGCCATCAGCGCGGTCCTGGACTCGGGGGTGGCCTCGCCGAAGGTCGCGGCGATGTGCGAGGCCATGCTGCTGCCGGTCCCGAAGAGGCTCGCGCCCCAGGACTGGGAGCCGCCGATCAGCATCAGGACCGCGATGGTCTCGCCCAGCGCGCGGCCCAGGCCGAGCATGGCGGCCGCGACGATGCCGGAGAAGCTGGCGGGCAGGACCACGTTGCGCAGGACCTCCCAGCGTGTGGAGCCCAGCGCGTAGGCGGCCATCCGCTGTTCAACCGGGTGCACCGCGATGACCTCGCGGATGATGGCGGTCATGATCGGCAGGATCATGATGGCCAGGACGATCCCGGCGGACAGGTAGCCGACCCCGCGGATCGGGCCCTCGAAGAGGAAGAACCAGCCGAGGACGCCCTCCAGGAACTCGAAGAACGGCCGCAGCACGTTCGGCAGGAACCAGTGCAGGCCCCACAGGCCGAAGATGACGCTGGGAACCGCCGCGAGGAGCTCCACCGTGTAGGAGAGCGGCTTCGCGATCCGTCGGGGCGCCAGGTGGGTGAGGTAGAAGGAGACCATGATCGCCAGCGGCAGCGCGATGACGATGGCGATGGTCGCTGTCACCAGGGTGCCGTAGATGAACGGCCAGGCGCCGTAGGTGCCGGTGATCTCGGTCCGGGAGTTGCCCGACTGCCACTGCTCGCCGGTGAGGAAGCCGAAGAAGCCCTCCTTGGCGAAGACGGGCCAGGCCTCGGTGGTGGTGCGCAGGACCATCAGGGCCAGGATGACCAGGACGATGGTGCCGCAGGACGCTACCGCCCACTTGAAGAGGGGGTCGGCCATCCTCCCCTTGCTCGACCTCAGCGTCGTGCCCCGCCGGGGTTCCTCCGGGGCCGGGGCGGCCTCTGGGGCCTCAGTGGACATGGAGCTTCTCCTCTTGATGGCTTTCGTGGGAGTGGGAGACGCGGTGGCGCCCCGGTCGGGGCAGGGAGCGGGGCCGGGGCGCTCCGGCCCCGGCCCCTGTGAGGGCTAGCCCTCGGAACCGTCCTCGGTGTCGGCGTCAGCGTCGGCCTCCGCGTCGTCACCGCCCTCGTTCTCGGAGTTGGTGCGCTCGATCTCGGCGAGCACGCGCTCCTTCAGCTCGTCACCCAGGGGGGCGTAGCCCAGCTCGGCGACGATCTCGTTGGCGCCCTCGTCGGTCAGGGCCCAGGTCCAGAAGTCGATGATCGCGTCGGCCTCGGCCTGCTCGTAGCCGCAGGTGTAGGTGAAGATCCAGTTGGTACCGGCGATCGGGTAGCCCGCGCCGCCGATGCCGTCGATGCTGAAGCGGAAGTCCTCGGGGATCTCCGCCTCCTCGGAGGCGGCCGTGGTGGACTCCAGGGTCGGCGCGATGGGCTCGCCGTCCGCGTTGATCACCTGGGCGGAGGCCAGACCGGCCTCCTGCGCGAAGGCCTGGTTCACGTAGCCCACACCGCCCGGGTTCTGGCTGATGCCCTGGGCGACACCGTCGTTGCCCTGGCCGCCGACCAGGCCGGGGGCCCAGTCGATCTCGCCGCCGGAGCCGTACTCGTCGGCCCACGACTCCACCTCGGTGGAGAGGTAGTGGGTGAAGACCTCGGTGGTACCGGAGCTGTCGGAACGGTGGACCGGGATGATCTCGTCGTCCGGCAGGTCCACGTCCGGGTTGAGGTCGGCGATGGCCGGGTCCGTGTACGAGGTGATGTCACCGGAGTAGATGCCGGCGATGGTCTCGGCGTCCAGGACCAGACCGTCGAGGTCGGGGTTGTCGAAGGCGATGACGACCGAGCCGAACACGACCGGGAACTGGATGGCCTCGCAGCCGCGGCCGTCGGCGGCGGTGGCCAGGTCCTCGTCGGTCAGGTAGCGCTCGGAGGAACCGAAGTTGACCGTCTGCTCAAGGAACTGCTCGATACCGGCACCGGAGCCCACGCTCTGGTAGTTGATGCTGACGCCGGGCTGCACGTCCTGACTGTAGGTGTGCATCCAGTCCTGGAAGAGCGGGTCGGGGAAGCTGGCCCCGGCACCGGTCAGCGAGGCGCTGAGATCGGCACCGTCGGCGGAGCCGTTGTCCGCGCCGTCGGAGCCGCTGCCGCACGCCGTGGCGAGCAGGGGGATGGCCGCCAGGACGGCGAGCTTGGAACGCCCGTTGCGCATGTCGTGGTTCTCCTCGTTGAATGACCGCTGTCGGGGCTGACGTAAAACGACACTAGGCGCGTAGAAAGTCGCGGTGTCATCGAAATAGAGGCGGTTGGGTAGAAGAACAGTGAATGGCAGGTGAATGGGGGTTACTTTTTGATAACGGCCACGGTGTGCGATGGTGTGCGCCCCGGCGGGTGTCTGCGGTCGCGTCGCGGAGGTGTGTGCTCTGACCTGCTGTGATGATCACGTGTCCGAGCGTGCTGCCGGGGGGTGTGGTTCAGGGGGATGACAACTTCGCATTCCCGGGGAGTCACCCTTCCGTGGGAATCCGAAAAAGGTGACGCGCACATGAATGGGGGGCCGGTCCCGTGTCAGACGGACGGCCCTCGAAAAAGTACGCGATTTCCCTTGTCCGCCTACCCGCCGCTCACCGTGTCCAGCCGGTAGCCGATGCCCCGGACCGTGTGGATGAACCGGGGCTGGGCCTCGGAGTCACCCAGCTTGTGCCGCAGGCGCCGTATGTGCACGGCGATCGTGTTGTTCACCGGCGGAAGCGGCTTGCGCCAGACCTCGGTCCACAGCTCCTCCCGGCTCACCACCCGGCCGCTGTGCCGGAGCAGGAAGTCCATGATCCCGAACTCCCGCAGGGCCAGGTTGACCGGCTGCCCGTCCACGAACAGCCGGTGCCCCAGGGCGTCCAGCTCCAGGTCGCCCGAGCGCAGCGCCACCGGACCGCCCGCGTTCGGCGGCGGGGCGACCTCGTTCCCGGGAAGCGAACCGCGCAACAGCGCCGCGAGCTCCGGGATGCGGTAGGGGCGGTTCACACAGGCGGTGGCCCCCGCGGAGAGGGCCCGCATCGCCCTCTGCGAGTCGCCCGCGCCCACCCCGATCAGGATCGGGATGTCCATGGCCCGGCGCGTCACCCGCACCAGCGTCTCCAGGTCCACCTCGGGCGGAGCGGCGTTGGTCAGCAGCGTGTCGGGCCGCACCATCCCCACCCGGAGCAGGGCCTCGGCACCGTCCACGCACACCGTGATGTCCACGTCGTGTCCGCTCAGCGAGAGCACCAGCTGGTGTGACTGCTCGGACTCGGGCTCCACCAGCAGGACCCTCAGCGGACCCTCCGCGCGCCGCGTTCTCACCTCGTCGTCCGGCGCGCCGGTGGGCGGGGGGACCGGGGCGGAGGAGGTGAGCGCGGGCATGGGCGGGTCCACTTCGTCGAGAACGGCGGGGGGGGGGGGAGCTCGACCGGGTCGGGTTACCCGAAGCGGCCCGAGATGTAGTCCTCCGTGCGCTGGTCGGAGGGCTTGCTGAAGATCGTCGCGGTCTCGTCGTACTCCACGAGGCTGCCGTAGCGGTCGCCCTCGCCGTCCACGCTCGCGGTGAAGAAGGCCGTGCGGTCCGAGACGCGCGCCGCCTGCTGCATGTTGTGGGTGACGATGACGATCGTGTACTCGGCCGCCAGCTCGTACATGAGGTCCTCGATCTTGAGGGTGGCGATCGGGTCGAGCGCCGAACAGGGCTCGTCCATGAGGATGACCTCGGGGTTCACCGCGATGGTGCGGGCGATGCACAGGCGCTGCTGCTGGCCGCCGGAGAGGGCGAAGGCGCTCTCCTTCAGCTTGTCCTTGACCTCGTCCCACAGGGCGGCCTTGGTCAGGGTCTCCTCGACCAGGTCGTCCATGTTGCCGCGCGTCCCGTTGATCCGGGGTCCGTAGGCGACGTTGTCGTAGATGGACTTGGGGAACGGGTTGGGCTTTTGGAAGACCATCCCGATCCGGCGGCGGACCTCGATCGGGTCCACGTCGGACGCGTACAGGTCCTCGCCGTGGTAGGTCACCCGACCCTCGATCCGCGCGCCCGGAATGAGGTCGTTCATCCGGTTGAGCGTGCGCAGGACCGTGCTCTTGCCGCAGCCGGACGGGCCGATCATCGCGGTGATCTGGCGCGGGCCCACCTGCATGTTCACGTCACGCACGGCCTTGTTGGACCCGTAGTGGATCGACAGGTCGCTGATGTCGAAGACGGGGTCGCCCAGGCCGGGAACCTCGCGGTTGTACCGGACGGTGTCGGGGGCGATGCCGCGGCCGGACTCGGTGCCTCGCGGGGTCGCGGTGTTGCTGACAGACATGGGGCCACTTCCGGGTCGGACGGAGCTCGGTGTGCACGAGGGGATGAAACCCGCGGAGTGCGGTCGACTCCCATGCAAATATGTCCGTGTGAAGCCCGGGTGAACGAACCCCGTGGCCAAGATGAACGTGCGCGGTGGAGTGGGAAGCCCCCGGTGACCTCCCGGTGTCCTTCCCGGTCAGGGTGGCGACCGCCGGCGACGATCGGGTGTCCTCCGCCGTGGCGCACACGACCGCCCCGACGGTTCCGTGCCGGTCGTGGCACGGTCGTCGGGGCGGTCGGTGAAACGGGGGCGGTGGGGCGCCCTACTCCTTGGCGTCCGCGCCCTGCTCGGAGATCTTCTGCTTGACCTCGTCCATGTCCAGTTCCCGGGCCTGGGTGATCAGGCTCTCCAGGGCCTCGGAGGGGAGGGCACCCGGCTCGTTGTAGATCACCGTCTGGTCGCGCACGATCATCAGGGTCGGAATGGACTGGATCTTGAACTCGAAGGCGAGCTCTCGCTGGGCCTCGGTGTCGACCTTGGCGTGCACGATGTCCGAGTGCTTCTCCGAGGACTTGTCGAACACGGGGGCGAACTGGCGGCAGGGACCGCACCAGTCAGCCCAGAAGTCGATCAGGACGAAGCTGTTGTCCTTCAGCGTTTCCGCGAAGTTGTCTTTGGTGAGTTCGACGGTGGACACGTGGTCTCCTGCTCTTCGTTCGTTGTTGGTGTCGACCGGTGGCCAACTGCCATCCTCTTGGGTGCTACAGCGGTAGTGCCCACTCGTTTGTTCCACATGCCTCGGAGGTGGTCCACGCACGTCCGCCGGACCGGTGGTTTCCGACACAACACGTGTTGCATACCTGTTTGGGAGGAAAGAGCGAACACGGTTAGTGTCGGCCTGCGGGGCACGGGTTCATTGTCGTGACCGGAGCTTCCGTTGTGGGCCGAACGCCGAAAACCGGGGGGACCGATGAGCTCCGAGGCGCCGGAGGACGAGCAGGGCGTGGACTACCGCTTCACCCTCGCCAACGAACGTACCTTCCTCGCGTGGATCCGGACCGCCCTGGCACTGCTCGCGGGCGCGGTCGCCGTCCTCCACCTGCTTCCGCTGGGCTGGGACGAGACGCCGCGCACCCTGGTGGGGCTGCTGCTGGCCGTGCTCGCGGGTGTCGTCACCGTGTACGCGCCGCTGCGCTGGTACCGCGTGCAGCGCGTGATGCGCCTGGGCCAGCCCCTCCCGATGAGTCTGCTGCCGCTGATCACCACGTTCGCGGTGGGCGTGGTCTGCCTCATGGTGCTCTTGGGGAACCTGCTGTGAATCCGGGGGAGGTGCGCCGCGACCCGGGGCTCCAGCCCGAGCGCACACTGCTCTCCTGGCAGCGCGTGCTCATCCTGCTCACCGTGGTGGGCCTGGTCTACCTGCGGGGGCCGCTCGACCCCGGCTCCACCGTCGTGCCCGAGGTGTCGCCCGCGCTCCGGGCGGGAGTCATGGCCTTCACCCTGCTGTTGGGCGCCGGACTCGGGCTGCACCTGTGGCTGCGGTGGCGTCACACCCGGCACGGACTCCGCGAGCCGGGCACGGGGCGGCCACCGCTGAGCGTGGCCCGGCCCTGGGCGATGGTCCTGCTCAGCGCTGGCGTGCTCGCCCTGACCCTGTTCGTGGTGGCGACGGTGCTGCTGCCGTGAGGCGGGGGCCGGGCCTCGTGACGTCCCCGTGCCGGGGCCGGGGCCGTCGCCGCCGCGCGGGCGGACGACGGGTGGGAGGAATGATCCAAAAAACAGGGCCTAGGCGGGTGCCGGGACCGAGCGGGCCGAGCGGCGGTGCTCGACGATCGACCCGATGATGGCGTTGAGGTCGAGTGTCGGCTCGTATCCGATCAGGCGCCCGGCCAGGGAGGTGTCCGGGTAGCGGCGCTGCATGTCCTCGTACCCCTCGCCGTAGGCCTCCTCGTAGTCCAGGAAGGTGATCGAGCTGCCCGACCCCGTCAGCTCGACGATCCTGTCCGCCAGGCCCCTGATCGACACCTCCTCGTGCCCGCCCAGGTTGACCGCCTGGTTGTACGCCTCGGGGGTGTCCATCAGCCGGGTCATCGCGGGCACCACGTCGAACACCGAACCGAAGCAGCGGCGCTGGGTGCCCGTGCCGTAGACGGTGATGGGCTCGTCGGACAGGGCCTGGTCGACGAACCGGGGCACGACCATGCCGTATCTGCCGGTCTGCCTGGGCCCCACCACGTTGAAGAAGCGGGTGATGACGCAGGGCACGCCGGACTCCACACCGTGGACGTAGGCGACCAGTTCGTCCAGCCCCTTCGCGGCGGCGTAGGACCAGCGGCTCTTGGTGGCCGATCCGTAGATCCGGTCGTCACCCTCCTTGAGGCCGTCCGCGTCGTTCTTGCCGTAGACCTCGCTGGTCGAGGCGATCATGTACGGGACACGGTGCCGCACCGCGGCCTCCACGACGTTCTCGGTGCCGTGCAGGTTGATCCGCAGCGAACGGAGCGGGTTGTCGACGATGTTGTAGACCCCCACGGCGGCGGCGAGGTGGAACACGGTGTCCGCCTCCGCGACGAGTCGGTCCACGAGTTCCCGGTCCAGGATGTCCCCCTGGACGAACCGGAAAGCGGGAGAACCCTTCAACTGGGACAGGTTGGACAGTGAACCTGTCGAGAGGTCGTCCAGGACGGTGACCTCGTGTCCCCGCGCGACCAGGTGGTCGCACAGGTGGGAGCCGATGAACCCGGCTCCACCGGTGATGACGGCCTTCATGGTTTTCCCTCCACTACGGGTGGTGTAGGTGATCCGTACTTCACGGGGGGTGGGCTTCGTGTGACAGGTGAGGGAGCAGATGGGGGAGTCGGCGAGTCGTCGCTCCGGTCAGGCCAGGTGGCGCAGGACGTGGTAGCCCTCGCCGAGGGCCACCCCGGCCTGCATGCCCCTGAGGACGGCGAGGCTGCGCAGGGTGAGTTCCGAACGGGTGTGGGGGTGTTCGTGACTCTGGGAGCCGTACAGCTCCATGGCCTGGAGCTTGGCCTCCAGGTCCTGCTCGTCGAGCTCGACGATGAGGTTGGGGGAGCCCACGGGTTCGAACCGCCACTGGTCGGCGGCCTCCTCGTAGGACAGCACCATGCGGGGATGGTGGCGCAGACCGTTGTTCGAGGGCCGCAGCGCGGTGTGCACGGCCTCCGCCACGGCCTGGTGGTCCTGGTTGTAGCTCGTGTGGTGCGGCACGAGCACCACGGTGGGCCGCAGGGCAGCGACGGAGAGCGGGCTGTCCCGCTCGATCAGCCGTGTCAGGTCCACCCGGGGGACCGAGTCCAGCCTCAGGTGGTGCTCGTCGCCCGGGAGCGCCATGTGCCAGTCGTCCCAGCGGAAGTGCTCCGAGACCTTCTTGATCTCGGTGTGGCGCTCCTCGGCCGTGGAGAAGCCCTTCACGGACTGGTCGGCGGTGTCGCCGACCGTCAGGAACTGGACGAAGACCTCCGCGCCAGCGCGCTTGGCCTTGTGCATCAGGCCGCCGCAGCCGAGGGTCTCGTCGTCGGGGTGGGGGGAGTAGACCAGGAGGCGCTCCTGTGACCAGTCCGTCGTCATGCCTGTTTCCCGTCCTTTGCCGAAGTGGGGCGATCGGTCGTCACCCGGGCCGCCGGGGCCACCGCCCGTTGGCTCGGGCGGACGGTGCCCGCTCGCTGATCGGTGTCAGCCGCGCGTTCTCGCCTGACGGAGCACGCGCGGCGCGTCCGGTCCGGCGTTGAGCAGGAGGTCGATCGCCGACAGGCGGGGCACGAAGTCGTCGGCGGGTCCCCGCGTGTGCTGGCGGTACACCGGGTGGCGGAAGTCCTGCCACTCGATGGCCACCCCGTAGCGGTTCAGCACCTCGGGGTCGAGGTAGTCCCTCGCGCCGTCGCCCGAGAGCATCGTGTCCGCTCCCGCCTTGGCGCAGATCTGGGCCAACAGCTCACTCTTGTGCCCGGGGAAGTCCCCGAGCTCGCTCGCGCGCAGGACGGGTGTGTCGACACCGAACGCCCGTGTCAGCAGGCGGGTGGTGGCGATGGCCAGGTCCGCGAGGCCCTCCCACTCCGTTTCGTACAGTTGGGCGATTTCTTCCCGGTAAACGTCCCAGTAAGGCGCTTTGCGGTAACAGTGTTCAGAGAGTGCCCTGAAGTGCTTGTTGCGCCATTTCTGTGTGTTGTCAATCTTCTTGTCCAGGATGCGTTCGTCGCGACTCGCCTGGGTGACGGGCACGGAGAGAAGGACCGGATCGCCCTGTCCGGCAACGTAGTTTCGGTTCTGCCAACCCCGACGTTCGAACTGAACCGTGTCAAGCATGATGAATCGGTCAGAACGGTCGATCTTGTCGATCAGTCCCAGCCAGGGCCAATAGTGCGGCTGATGGACGGCCACGCGCAGGCGCGCGCCGTCCGGGCTGTTCGGGAGGGGGCTCCCGAGGTCAGGACCCGGGCCGCCGTGCGCGGGATCTGGCGCGGGGGATCGTGGCTCGCCGATCACGCCGGGCGTTCTCCTTAACTCGTCGGTCGGCCGCGAGGGGGATTTACCGGGGCCCCATGAGGCCTCGTATAAACCGGGGGTGGTGGCCCCTCCGGCACCTCGCCGCAAATATCTTCTAATGGGTACCACCTCACGCAAGCCCGTGTATACGATTTGCGTGGCCTACATAGGACGCGAACCCGGGTGAACCCACCAGTCGTGTAGGACGTCAACCTATCGCCGACTTTGCGGGTTAATGTCGGTCCGAAACCGATAACATTCGGAGGTTCGCAGGGCTGTGCGTATCGTGCGTTTCATCGGTGGGCTACTGACCGGGCTGATCGCCCTGGTGCTGGCCGTCGCGCTGTTCGTCTACTGGTTCGACTTCGCGTCGACCATGGCCGCCGCCGCGGGGATCGGCGCCCTCGGGTACGTCTTCCTGTGGATGGCCTTCGGCCTCAACCTGCTGCTGTGGACCGTGGTCGGCCTGATCAGGCTGGCCGAGGGCGGGGCGCGTGCCGCCCTGCGCCGACGTCCCGAGGACCGGCGGCGGAGCGTCACCGGGGGCCGCGAACGGCAGCGGCTGCTCGTGGGTGCGGGCGCGCCCGGGGGCGCTGCTTCGCCGGCCGAGGGAACGGGGCACGCAGGGAGGCGCGCCGTCGACACCGTGGCCCCGGGAGGGGCGTTGGTGGCGGAGGACCCCGAGGACATCACCCTCGCCGTCATCATCCCGGCCCACAACGAGGAGCCGGTGATCGACACCGCGATCTCCTCCGCCCTCGGCCTGTTCGCCCGCTGGGACGTCTACGTCGTCTCGGACTCGTCCCGGGACGCGACCGCCGACATCGCTGCCAGGACCGGCGTGAACGTCCTCGAACTCCTCACCAACCGGGGCAAGGCCGGGGCCATCGAGGCGGTCATCGAGGAATTCTCACTGACCGAAAACTACGACGGTGTCCTGATTCTGGACGCCGACACGGAACTCGACGCAGGGTACGTGGAGGGCGCCAAACGTCAACTCCAGGACCCCGGTGTGGCCGCCGTCGCGGGCTTCGTCGTCTCGGAGTGGAAGCCCGGGGAGCGCGGCCTGGTCGGGCGGATCATCTCGGCCTACCGGGACCGCCTCTACTTCATGCTCCAGTACTTCATGCGCTTCGGGCAGACCTGGAAGCGGGCCAACGTCGCCTTCATCGTGCCGGGGTTCGCGAGCGTGTACCGAAGCCGCGCCCTGAGGGAGATCACCGTCAACCCCCCGGGGCTGGTGATCGAGGACTTCAACATGACCTTCGAGGTGCACCACAAGCGCCTCGGCCGGGTCTCGATGCGGCCGGACACCAAGGCCTACAGCCAGGACCCGTTCACGTTCCGGGACTACCGCAAGCAGGTGGGCCGCTGGACCCTCGGCTTCTGGCAGACGGTGCGCAGGCACAAGGTGTGGCCGAGTCTCTTCTGGGTGGCCCTGGCCCTGTACATCGTGGAGGTCGTGCTGGTCTCGGTGCTGTTCCTGGTGACGGTGGCGATCGCCCTGTTCGTACTGCTGGGCACGTTCGGCGGTGAGGTGCTGGCGGGGGTGCCGTTCCTCTCCGACGGGTTCACGGCGGTGACCGCGTTCCTGCCGCTGACGGCCCTGGCCATCGGCCTGCTCGTCCCGGACTACGTGCTCACCTGCGTCATGACCATGGTCCGACGGCGGCCCTCGTACCTCTTCTACGGCCTGTTCTTCTTCCCGATCCGGATCGTGGACTCCTACCTGGCCCTGCGGATGATCCCCAAGGCCTGGACCGCCGAGTCCGACGGCCGATGGAGCAGTCCCACCCGGGTCTCCCAGAAGGGCCCCAGGTAGCCCTCGCTACCTGCGCAAATGTGAGATTCTCCGAGCATGCCCACCCCAGGGGCCCACTGTGCGGGACACCGCTTAGCCTCGATGGAGGGGACCCGACCTCCTCGGGGCGCAGTCGTTGAATGGGTGAGATCGCAGTGGACAAGAGGCGTGTGTCGTTCGCGTTGTACCGGGTGCTCGCGTACATCACGGGAGTCTTCCTGTTGGGTCTGACCTTCCTGGCCATGCCCGCGAAGTACCTGGTGGGTGAGGACTCGATGTTCCACCTGGTCGGAGCCCCCCAGGGATGGGAGCACTGGTTCGGCCCCGAGTCGCCGCTGATGCTCTACATCGTCATGCCGCACGGCTACATCTACATGGCGTACGTGCTGGTCGTGCTGTGGGTGGCCCTGGACCGCCGCTGGGGCGCGGGCCGCACCCTGGGCGTCGTGCTCGCGGGCACCATCCCGGTCCTCGGCTTCGTGGTCGAGCACCGGGTGGTCAGGTCCGAGCAGGCCAGGGACCTGGCCGCCGGAAGGCAGACCGGGCAGGCTCAGGAGCCCGCGACCACGGGCTGATCCCCGGTCTTCCGGGTGCGTCCCTCCGCCAGTTCGCGGCGCATCAGGATGATCCAGAAGACCACGGCGGAGACGCCGAACATGGCCCACTGCACGGCGTAGCTGAGGCTGCGCCAGTTGACCGTGAACTCCGTGGGCGGCTCGGGCGGAGGCACCGGGGTGAGCCCGTCGACGGCGGGCTCGCTCTCGGGCAGGGTGACGTAGGCCGCGTAGAGGCGCTGGTCCCACTCTCCGACCAGAACGGACGGGGCGATCCGCTCGACCGTCCCCACCTCGGGTGAGCCCATGGGGACGACCCCCTCCGCGGCGTCCTGCGGAGGCTGGAGCCAACCGGTGACGGTGACGTCCCCCTCGGGGACGGGCGGGAGCCCGGTGCCGTCCTCCGTCCAGCCACGGCTGACGGTCATGGCCACCCCGTCCTCGGTGACGAGGGGAAGAACCAGCACGTAGCCCTCGACCCCGTCCAGGCGCCGGGGCACGAGGAGCTGGGACTCCGCGTCGAAGTGTCCGGACACCTCGACCGCCGTGTTGGTCGTGAGGTTGGGGTGCAGGAACTCGCCGGGTTCACCCAGGTCGGAGACGGGGATGGCGTCGGCCAGGTCCTCGACCGGGTTGGTGATGACGTCGCGGTCGGGTTCGAAGGCGCGGGTGCCCTGCCAGTAGGTGCCGGCGACGCACACGACGACCACGAGGACGGCCAGCAGGTGCAGGCCGACCCAGCGCGGGCTCAAGAGCGGAGATCTCACCCGACCAGGCTATGTCCGCCCTCCGAGCGGCCGCTCATGACCCCGTGTTGACGATGCCCACACCCCGCTTGGCCGGGCCACGCCCCAGGAATGACGATCACTTTAAGTAGTTTCTCGTGACACAGGGTTGTTATTCGTGGGTGTGGTGGGTAGTGTCTCTAACAACGCGGAACGACAAGATCGCTTCCACGTGGCAGACCTTTCAGGCCGCGACTCCAGGGGGGAGGAGTCGCAGGCCGCTTCCCAGAGCGAGGGTTGCCTCCGTACTTTGAGGGGGGATGCGGAGGCGACCCTCGCCACCTCGTGGACGGGGACGTTTCCACTGTTTCAGTGGGAACGTCCCCGTTTTCCTGTGCCCCACCAGAGTGCGTCCGGATCCCGGGCTCCGGTTGGTTCCGCGCTGACCAGAAGGGGGCGGGGCCACCGATTGGTGACCCCGCTCTCAGGCCTGCTTCCCCCGGCGGGCCCCGGGCGCGGGCTCACTCCGTTTGCGCTCCCGGAGGGTCTCCGTCCGGCTCCGGTGGCGCGCCGCGTACACCCGCAGTGCCAGGTTGACCGCGTCGTCCCGGGTGCGGGCTCCGGAGAAACGCATGGTCTCCCGGAGTGCCTCGTCGTCGATGTCGATCCAGGTCGCGCTCACGCCGCGCTCCTCGCCGCTCGGGGATGGGGTCAGCCCATCGTCCCGCACGCGGAGCGTGACCCGTGCACTACCGGGCGTGTCGTGTTGCTCGTCAGCCCATGGTCTTCTGACCGTCCAGGGACTCCCGGATGACGTCGGCGTGGCCGCAGTGCTGCGCGGTCTCCCGAATGAGGTGGATCAGCACGTCACGGGCGGTCCAGGAGGCGTCCTCCGGGAACCACGGCGCGGGCGGGAGCTTCTGGCTGATCTCCAGGTGGGGCAGGGAGCGGAAGTAGGCGTCGGTCTCCTCGGCGCCCCTTTCGTAGGCGGTGAGGGTCCCCTCAAGGGTCTCCTCGCCGATCAGGCGGAAGCTGTTCTCGTGGAACTCCTGTGTCTCCTGGGACTCGTAGTCGACCTCCTGCGGGCCCTCCTTGACGAAGGTCCGCCACCCGTTCTCCACCGAGCTCAGGTGTTTCACGATCCCCGCGAGGGTGAGCTCGCTCGCGGTGGTGCGCCGGGTGGCCTGCTCCTCGGTCAGCCCCTGGAGGGTGGTGAGCAGGAAGGCCCGCTGCTGGGCCAGGAAGGCCAGCAGCGCCTCCCGCTCGACCTCGACCTGGTTCTTCTTCTCGCTGACCTCAACCATGGGAACTCCTCCGCGTCCGTCTCGTCGCCTCGACTCTAGGAAGCGTGGCGGTCAGGCACTGGCCTCCATTGGCTGGGCATGACCGGGTTTTCTGGCCTCATTGAAAGCACTGTGGATAACCTGGCGGTCTGGCGACCCGGAGGTTCCATGGCCCTGATTCCGCTCCAGTACCGGCTCGACGGCCCCAGGCACGCGCCCGTCGTGCTGCTCGTGCCGCCGTTCGGAACGAAGATGTCGGTCTGGGAACCCCAGATGCCCGAGCTGACCCGAAGCCGCCAGGTGCTGCGGATCAACCACAGAGGTCACGGGTTCTCCCCGGCGCCCGAGGGGCCCTACTCGGTGGAGGACCTGGCGCTGGACGTCCTCGGGATCCTGGAGGACCGCGGATTCACGCGGGTCTCGGCTGTCGGCGCAGGCATGGGCGGCTCCCTGCTGCTGTGGATCGCCGCCAACTCACCGCGCACCCTGGAGCGGCTCGCCCTGCTCGCCGGAACCTCCCGCACCCCTCCCACACACCGCTGGGGCCGCATCGCCGCCCAGGTGCGTGAGAGCGGGATGGACTCGGTCACCGCCGACGTGGTCCTGCCCTGGTTCACCCCCGACCTCACCGAGGACCGACCGGAGGTGGCGGGTCGGTTCACGGAGGACTTCGGCACCGTCGATCCGGGCGCCTACGCGTCGATCTGCGACGCCCTCGCCGGGATGGACCAGCGCAACCTGGTCTCCGGTGTGCGCGTGCCGACCCTGGTCGCCTCCGCCGCGCACGACCCCCTGCTGCCTCCCGGGCACGGGCGCCGCCTGGCCGACGGCATCTCCGAGGCGCGGTTCGAGGTGGTCTCCGGCGCCGCGCACCTGCTGGGGGTGGAGCGCGCCGACCGGGTCAACGAGCTGCTCATGGAGCACGTCGCGGCCTGAGTCAGACCCCTTCGGGCAGCGGGATCAGGGGGCTGTTGACCTCCAGGAGGTAGCCGTCCGGGTCGCGGAAGTGCGCGGCGCGGATGCCCCACGCCGTCCAGTCGCGCGGCTCCATCACCTGACGGGCGCCGTCCGCGACCAGCCCCGCGGCGGTCTCGTCCACGTCGTCCACCTCGAAGATCACCGCGAGCCGGTCCTGGTGGGGCAGGGCCGGATCCGCGGTGTCGGTCTCCAGCGCCTCGGCCATCACCTCGCGCTGGTTGAGGGCCAGCCGCGTGCCCGACCGCACGTCGAACTCGGCGTAACGGCTCTGTTCGTCGCCCCACAGCACGGGGAGTTTGAGGGTGTCGGCGTAGAAGCGGAAGCAGGCCTCGTAGTCGTTCACGAGGAGCCTGATGAAGCTACAGCGCATGGGGGCCTCCTGCCGTGCGGGTTGGGTAGTCGGCACCATTCTCAGGTTCGAGCATGCCGCATGCCTGAGTACCCGTACCCGGATGCGGCATGGCCGGATGCGGTCACCCCGTTTTCGTCCCCGGCGTTGACCTGCGTCGCCACGGGTCGGACCCACCCCTGCTCCTCCTCGCGGTCCTGTCGCCCCGGTGATATTCACCATGCTCTCTTATGTAGTACATGTACTATCAAAGATCCAAGGAAGGCGACGAAGAGGAGGAGTTCCATGACAGGCCACATGGCACCGGGTCTGGCCAGGGCCGCGGCCCTGGCCTCCGGAAGCCGGGGCGAAGCCGTGGTACGGGTCAGCGGGCTGCGCATGGACTACGGCGACAACCGGGTCCTGCGCGGGGTCGACCTCACCGCCCGGCGCGGCGAGATCCTCGCGCTCCTGGGACCCAACGGCGCGGGCAAGACCACCACCGTCGAGATCCTGGAGGGCTTCCGCCGCCGCTCCGCCGGGGAGGTCGACGTCCTCGGCTCGGACCCCGACCACGGCGACGAGGAGTGGCGTGCGCGGATCGGCGTGGTCCTCCAGTCCTGGCGCGACCACGGTTCCTGGAGGGTGCGCGACCTCCTCCACCACTTCGGCCGGTTCTACGCCCCCCACTCCTCGGCCGAACGGGTCCGCCCCCACGACACCGACGCCCTCCTGGAGCTCGTCGGCCTCAGCGAACACGCCGCCAAGCGAGTTCGGAACCTCTCGGGAGGGCAGCGCCGCCGCCTCGACGTCGCCATCGGTATCGTCGGCCGCCCCGAACTCCTCTTCCTCGACGAACCCACCGCCGGATTCGACCCCCGGGCCCGCCGCGACTTCCACGACCTCGTGTTCCGGCTCGCCGACGAGGAGGACACCACCATCGTGCTCACCACCCACGACCTCGACGAGGCGGCCAGGATCGCGGACCGCATCCTGCTCCTCGCCGGGGGCCGGATCGTCGCGGACGGCAGTCCCGACCAACTGGCCTCCCTCGTCGAACAGGACAGTGAGGTCACCTGGACGGTCGACGGACAGCGCCACCTGCACAGCACCGACAGCCCCGCCCGGCACATAGCGGAGCTGTACGCCGTCCACGGGGAAGGGATCACAGAACTGAGAGTCACCCGACCGTCCCTGGAGGACGTCTACCTGGCCATGGTCCAACGCCATGAGGCCGGGGAGGCCAGCCGGCCCGCCGAAGAGTTCGCCAAGGAGATCCGATGAACGCCCGACTCAACGCGGTCCGCGCCGGTCTCTCCCGGGGCCGGATCGAGTTCAGGCAGTCCTTCCGCAGCGGCCAGGAGATGTTCAGCTACCTGTACGTGCCGGTCCTGTTCGTGGGCATGGCCGTGGTCTTCGACTCCTTGGGCGTGGAGGGCGACGCCTCACCGATCGGAGCGGTGGTACTCAGCGGGGCCGTCGCCTTCACCCTGGTCATGCTCGGTGTCACCGCCGTCCTCCAGGTCCTGGCCACCGAACGCGAGGACGGCACACTGCTGCGGGCCAAGGCGGTCCCCCACGGACTGGTGGGATACACGGTCGCCAAGGTCGTGCACATGACGGCGATGTCGGTCACGGCCATCGCCCTCATGGTCGTTCCGGGGGTCCTGTTCGTCGAGGGCTTCGGGTTCCGGAGCAGTGCCGACGGGGCCACCCTGCTCTGGGTGTGCGTGCTGGGCATGTTCGCCCTGGCACCGGTCGGGGCGATCCTCGGGTCGCTCATCGACAACCCGCGTCTGGGGGCCTCCCTCGCGATCGTCCCCTCGATCGCCGTCGTCATGGTCTCCGGAGTGATGTTCCCCCTCGGGATCCTGCCTGACTGGGTCCAGGCCCTCGGCCTGCTGCTGCCCGTGTACTGGCTCGGCCTGGGAATTCGTGCCGCGGTTCTTCCGGACTCCCATGCCGCCTACGAACTCGCCGGTTCCTGGCAGTTGCCCCAGGTCGCCGGGGTTCTGGCAGTCTGGGCGCTGGTCGGGTTCGCGGTGGCGCTGTGGCTGCTGCCGCGGATGGCCCGGCGTACGTCGGGGTCGCGGGTACAGGCGGCCCGAGAGGAAGCGATGAAGCGTGCCCACTGAGAAGACCAACGGACGCTCCGCCAGGGCGCCTGGATCCGAGACGATCCACAACCGGATCGCGATGCTGCGAGCCGAGCGCGGCGTCTCCCGTCGGGAGCTGGCCGAGGCCCTCGGGGTCCACTACCAGACCGTCGGCTACCTGGAACGGGGCGAGTACAGCCCCAGCCTCCACCTGGCGCTGCGCATCGCGCGGTACTTCGAGGTCCCGGTCGAGGTCGTCTTCTCCACCGAACCCTTCCCGCGCATCGGCCAGTGACCGGCTGACGGCTGACCGGCCCTCCGACTGACGGTCCGGGGCCGTGCCCTTCGGCCTAGAGGAACGGGTCGGGGCCCGCCCAGCCGAAGGTGTCGCGCTGACGGGCCTCGGCGAGTTCGTCCTCACTCAGGACCCGGGGCTGGCCGAGCTGGCGGGCGCGCAGGTAGGTGGCGCAGAGCCAGTCGAGCAGCCGCAGGTTGTCCAGGGCGTGCTCCAGACCGCGCCCCAGGGCCACCCCGCCGTGGTTGGCGAGCAGAGCGGCGTCGCGGCCCTTGAGGGCCTTGACCGCCTGGTCGGCGATGTCGCCGGTGCCGTAGGGCATGTACGGGGTCACGCTCACGGCGCCGCCCAGCCCTGCGGCGCGGTGGTGGATCGGGGGAAGCTCGGGGAGCACCGAGGACACCGCGGCGGTGTCGGCGGTGAACGCGTTGACCACCGCGAGGGCCTCGCGTCCGTGCTCGGCGGCGTGGCGGTGCACGGCCAGGTGGAGCGTGGTCTCGGCGGCGGGGTCGCGCCGACCCTCCAGCATCCGGTCGTCCAGGGACATCACCGGGCAGTCGATCGGCTGGAGCTGGTCCAGGGGGACACCGTGGGGGGTGACGACCACAAGGTCGCCGCTGCGGACGCTGACGGTACCGGCCTCGCCGGGGGCCGCGCCCGGGTGCTGGGCGATGGCGCGTGCGGTCAGGCAGACGTCGCGGCGTTCCTGTTCAAGCAGCATGAAATCCTCGGTTGGTGCGCGGGCGGCGGTCCCTAGGGGAGCCGGAGCAGCCGACTTAGGTACACCTAATGTACGTCACGTCGTCCGATTTGTATGCCCCCCGTCAGGCGACGAGACCGTGCCGGTAGGCGTACACCACCGCCTGGACGCGGTCGCGCAGGTCGAGTTTGGTCAGGATGCGCGAGACGAAGGTCTTCACGGTCTCCTGGCTGATGAACAGACTCGTGGCGATCTCGCCGTTGGACAGCCCGTTCGCGATCAGCCCCAGCACCTCCCGCTCGCGGGGGGTGAGGGGCAGGTGCGTCTTCGGAGCGTGGGTGGGGCGGATGCGGGCGGCGAACCGGCCCACCAGCTGGCGGGTGACCTCGGGGGCCAGCAGGGCCGCGCCTGAGGCGACGGTACGGATACCGTTCAGCAGTTGGTCCGGGGGAGCGTCCTTGAGCAGGAATCCGCTGGCACCCGCGCGCAGCGCCTCGTAGACGTACTCGTCGAGGTTGAACGTGGTGACCACCAGGACCTTCACGGGGTGCTCCACCCCCGAACCGGCCAGCCGTCGGGTGGCCTCGATCCCGTCGAGTTCGGGCATCCGCACGTCCATCACCACGACGTCGGGGCGCAGCCGTCCGGCGAGCTCGACGGCGGTCCGACCGTCACCGCACTCACCGACGACCTCCATGTCCGGTTGGGCGCCGATGATGGTCACCAGCCCGGTACGGATCAGCATCTGGTCGTCGCAGACCAGGACCCTGGTGCTCATCGCCGCGCGGGGATGCGCGCGTGCACGGTGAAACCGTCACCGTGCGGGCCGGCGGAGAAGTCGCCGCCCATGACCTCGACGCGTTCGCGCAGTCCGACCAGGCCCCGCCCGCTGCCCCCGGGGGAGACCCCCTCGGGTCCGGGGCGCTCGGTGTCGACGTTCACTGTGATCTCCTCGGGGCGGTGGCGCACACGCACCGTGGTGGGGCTGCCGTGCGCGTACTTGAGTGCGTTGGTCAGCGCCTCCCGCACGACGCGCTGCGCGACGAGGTCGGCGCCGTCGAGGGTCCCGGTCGGCGCCCCCTCCTCGCTGAACCGCACCGGCTGACCGGCCCGGCGGGTGCGCTCCACCACGTCGAGCATCCTCTCGCCGTTGGCTGGGGCGGGATGGGCGGGGTCGAGCACGTCGAGGAGCTGCCGCAGGTCGGTGATGGCCTGGCGTCCGGTGTCGGAGACCGTGCCCAGGGTCTGGTCGAGGCGTTCGGGCGCGGCGGTCAGGTAGCGCGCGGCCTCGGTCTGCACGACCATCGCGGTCACGTGGTGGGTGACGACGTCGTGGAGTTCGCGGGCGATGCGGGCGCGTTCGGCGGCCAGGGTGTCCGCGGCCAGGCGGCGGCGGCGTTCGGCCTCGGCCACGCGGGTGGAGCGCAGCCACGATCCGATGCCCCAGGCCAGACCGTGCGCGAAGTAGAAGATCACCCATTCGGCCGGGGTCTCGCCCTCACCCAACCGGGTGAGCGCCAAGGCCAGCGCCACGAACGCCACCGTGCCGACCAGCAGGGTGGTGCGCCGGTACCGGTCGAGGTGGACGCCCGCGCTCATGAGCGCGATGGGCATCGCGGTCCCGGCGATCAGGTGGTACCCGCTCAGCTGGTCGAGTGCGAAGCCCGCCGCCACCAGGGCCAGGGTCAGCGCGGGCCACCGCCGCCGACCGGCCAGGGGCAGGCACTGGAGGGTGAGCGCGAGCACGCCCAGGGCGTCGAGGGGGCGGTCCGGCACGCCGCCGACCTGGGTGCCGTATCCGTGCAGCGCCGGAACGCAGGAGACGGACAGGAGGATCAGGGCCAGGGGCAGGTCTCGGACGGTGACGTCGAGCCGCCGCCACAGCAGGGGAGGACGTCGGAGCCAGGTCACGGACGAATTGTAGTGGCGCAGGGCCACGGCCCCGCTCCCTTTGTCCCCCATGCGAGCTACGAGCAGGTGTCCACTCAGAGGTGACGACCCGGGGCCCCGGTTTCCGTAGCGTTCTGCACGTACCGACTTCCCCTTCCGACCGCCCCACGCGGTCGGCCCCGCCGCCTGGAGGCACCCCATGTTCCGCACCATCCGGACGACCGCCCTGTCCGCCCTGTGCTGCGCCGCGGCGATTCCCGGGCTGGTCGGGTGCGGTGTGCTCTCCGAGGTGGGCAGCGAGCTGGGCTCGGCCGCCGACGAGGCGCGGTCGGACCTGGAGGACGCCGCCTCGGAGGTGCTGACCGAGGGGCAGCTGTTCACCGGGAGCAAGGCGCTCGACATCGACGGCGTCTCCGTCAACGTCTCCTGCTCCGGGACGCCGTCTGACGGCAGGCCGGTCATCGTGCTGATGGCGGGGATGGGCGACGGTCTGGACACCCTGGCCGGGGTGCAGGAGACCCTGGCCGAGGACGAGCGGGTCTGCTCCTACGACCGCCTCGGCGAGGGGGCGAGCGACCAGCCGGAGGGGCAGCAGAGCATCGACGACGCCGGGGAGACGCTGACGGCCGTCCTGGAGGACGTCGCCGGTGACGGCCCCGTGGTCCTGGCCGGTCACTCGCTGGGCGGGCTCATCGCCGCCCGCTACGCCCCGGACCACCCGGACAGGGTCGGCGGGTTGGTGCTCCTGGACGCCACGTCGCCGACGATGATCGACGACATCACCGGGGTGATCCCCGAGTCGGCCACCGGTGAGGGCGCCGAGGTGCGCGCGCAGAACCTCGCCATCTTCCAGGGCGAGAACCCGGAGAACATCGTGATCGACAGCGACCCGCGGGTCGGCTCGGCCGGTGACGTCCCGGTGGAGGTCATCCAGCACGGGGTCCCCTACCTCGGTGAGATCGCCGAGTACGGCGACGACCTGGAGCGGGTGTGGACCGAGGGCCAGGAGCAGTGGCTGGCGCTCTCGGACCGCAGCCGACTCAGCACCGCGCAGGAGAGCGGTCACCACATCCACGTGGACCAGCCCGACGTCGCCGTCGAGGCCATCCGGCGCGTCACCGAAGAGGCCGCAGCCTGACCCTTCCCGCGGGGGCCGTGCCGAAAGTCCGGAACCGTCGGAGTTCCACACAAACACACGTCAAAGAGTCGTCCCGGTCTTGCCCACGGTGGTGTGTCCACTCACCCGAGGGGAGGGCCGGGGCGTAGGTCTGTCCAGACGGGCTGGTGATATGAGCCACGGCCGAGACGTGCCGTAACGCGCTGTTCCGCCTGGCCAGCGAGGGTTATGGGAACGTTGTGGCGTATGTGACCTACGAGACGAGGCTGTTTGTGACAAGCGATCCTGGGCAGAGAGGGTCCGTGAACCAGACCCATGTAACCCTGCCGACCGTGCCGTACCTGTCCGAACCGGGAGCGGCCACCGCCACCAGCCTGTATGTCGACGGCGAGTGGCGGGCGGCGCAGAACGGACGCGTTCGGGAGATCCTGGACCCGGCCGACGCCTCGGTCCTGACCATCGTCAGCGAGGGCGGCAGGGCCGACACGGAGGCCGCCATCGCCGCCGCGCGCCGCGCCTTCGACCACGGTGAGTGGCGCCGCACCTCCGCCGACGAGCGCGGCCGCGTCCTCGAACGGATCGCCGACCTGCTCCAGCGCGACCGCGAGGAGATCGCGGTCATGGAGTCGCTGGACACCGGCAAGACCATCGAGGAGGGCGGGATCGACGTCGACGACGTCACCAACGTCTTCCGCTACTACGCCGGGCTGGCCGACAAGGACGCGGGCCGCCTCGTGTCCGCGCCCGAGGGCGTGCACAGCAAGGTCGTCTACGAGCCCGTCGGCGTCTGCGGCATGATCACCCCCTGGAACTACCCGCTGCTCCAGCTGGCCTGGAAGATGGCCCCGGCGATCGCGGCGGGCAACACCATGGTGATCAAGCCCAGCGAGGTCACCCCGGTGACCACCGCCAAGCTGGTCGAGCTCACCACCGAGGCGGGCGTACCCGCCGGAGTGGTCAACCTCGTCCTTGGCAGCGGCCCCGACGCGGGCGCGCCCCTGTCCGAGCACCCCGACGTCGACCTCGTCTCCTTCACCGGCGGCCTGGTCACCGGGCGGCGGATCATGGCGTCGGCCGCCGAGACGGTCAAGAAGGTCGCCCTGGAACTGGGCGGCAAGAACCCCAACATCATCTTCCCCGACGTGGACCTGGACACGGCCGTGGACTACGCGCTCAGCGCCGCGTTCTTCCACTCCGGCCAGGTGTGCTCGGCGGGTGCGCGCCTCATCGTGCACAACGACATCCACGACGCCTTCACCACCGAGCTCGCCCGCCGGGCCGAGGCCATCCGGATCGGCCGGGGCCAGGAGGAGGGCGTGCGCTGCGGTCCCCTGGTCTCCGCCGAGCACCGCGCCAAGGTCGAGAAGGCCGTGGCGCGCGGCGTCGAGGAGGGCGCTCGGATCATCGCGGGCGGCAGGCGCCCCGACGAGGCCGACCTCCAGGACGGCTACTTCTACCGGCCCACCGTGTTCGTGGACTGCGACCGCTCCATGGACATCGTGCAGACCGAGGTGTTCGGCCCGGTCGTGACCGTCGAGCGCTTCGAGACCGAGGCCCAGGCCGTCGAGCTGGGAAACGACACCGACTACGGGCTCTCCGGCGGCGTGTGGACCAACGACACCGCCCGTGGCGAGCGCGTGGCCGCGGGCCTGCGCCACGGCACCGTGTGGATCAACGACTACGGCCCCTACTTCCCCGGCGCCGAGTGGGGCGGCTTCGGCCGCAGCGGGGTCGGCCGCGAGCTCGGCCTGGCCGGTCTGGACGAGTACCGCGAGGCCAAGCACGTCTACCGGAACCTTTCGCCCGAGCCGCAGCGGTGGTTCGGCTAACGCCTCTCTCCGGGTTCCGGGCGTAGGGGGCGCCCGGGACCCGCAGGCCACCCGTCGGCGCGGGTCCGTCCTCCGCGTCGGCGGGTGCCCTCCCTCAGCTCGTGTGCCACGAAGGCCGTGGCACCCGGAACGCACATGCCAACCGAGAACACGCAGGTCGGTTCCCCCCGGCATCCCCCAGAGCCACACGAACGAGAGGATTCGGCCCGTGTCCACGAACGAAACCACCTACGACTACGTCATCGTCGGCGGCGGTACGGCGGGGTCGGTGATCGCCAACCGGCTCACCGAGGACCCCGGCACCAGCGTCTGCGTCATCGAGGGCGGGCCGGACGACCGGGACCTGGAGCACGTGCTCCGGCTCCGCGACTGGCTGAGTGTCCTCGACAGCGACCTCGACTACGGCTACACCACCACCGAGCAGCCCAACGGCAACTCGCACATCCTGCACTCGCGCGCCCGGGTGCTGGGCGGCTGCTCCTCGCACAACACGCTCATCAGCTTCCGGCCGTTCGCCGAGGACCTGAACGACTGGGTGGCCGCGGGCGCGGAGGGCTGGGACAACGCCACCGTGCAGTCCTACGCCGACCGCATCAAGTGCAACATCATCCCCATCGCGGAGAAGGACCGGAACGCGATGGTCAGGGACTGGGTGTCCTCGGCCTCCGAGGCGGCGAACGTCCCGGTCATCGAGGACTTCAACGCCCTGACCTCCCACGGCGGCGGCTTCTCCGAGGGCGCGGGCTTCCTGTCCATCGCCTACGACCCCTACACCGGCTACCGCTCCTCGGCCTCGGTGGCCTACCTGCACCCGGTCATGGACGTGCGGAAGAACCTCACCGTGCTGCTGGAGACCTGGGTCGGCCGGATCCTGTTCGACGGGGACCGCGCCACCGGCGTCAGCGCCACCACGAAGGACGGCGAGCGGATCACGGTCAACGCCCGCCAGGAGGTCGTCGTCGCGGCGGGCGCCGTGGACAGTCCCCGCCTGCTGATGCTGTCCGGCGTCGGCAACGCGGAGGAACTGGGCGCCGTCGGCATCCAGAGCCACCACCACCTGCCCGGTGTGGGCGAGAACCTCCAGGACCACCCCGAGTCGATCATCATGTGGGAGACCAGCCAGCGGGTCCCCGAGAACACCGTGATGGACTCCGACGCGGCCCTGTTCGTACGGCGCGAGGACGGTGACGACCCCCGCCCGGACCTGATGTTCCACATTTACCAGATCCCCTTCGACGACAACACGAAGCGGCTGGGCTACGACTCGCCCGAGGACGGCTGGGCGGTCTGCATGACCCCGAACATCCCGCGCTCGCGCTCGCGCGGCAAGCTCTACCTCACCAGCAGTGACCCGGCGGCCAAGCCCGCCCTGGACTTCCGGTACTTCACCGACCCCGACGGATACGACGAGAGGACCATCGTGGACGGGCTGAGGATCGCTCGCGACGTCGCCGCCACCGAGCCGTTCCGATCGTGGATCAAGCGCGAGGTCGCGCCCGGTCCGCAGGTCCGGACCGACGAGGAGCTGTCCGAGTACGGGCGCCGCGCAGCACACACCGTGTACCACCCTGCGGGCACGTGCAGGATGGGCGCCGCGGACGACGAGACCGCCGTGGTCGACCCCCGCCTGCGGGTGCGCGGACTGCGCGGACTCAGGGTCGCCGACGCCTCCGTCTTCCCGACCCTGCCCACCCCCAACCCCATGGTGATGGTGCTCGCCCTGGGCGAGCGCGCCGCCGACCTCATCCGCGAGGATCGGTCCGCCACCGCGGGGGAGGCCCGATGAGCGCCCCGGCCGCCGAGGCGGTCCCCACCCCGGGCTCCACCGACGTCACCTTCTCCGTCCGCAACCTGTGGAAGATCTTCGGCAGGAACGCCGACGACATCATCGGCACCGAACTCGAACGGGCCGACCGTGACCGCATCAAGGACGAGACCGGCTGCACCGTCGCGGTCCGCGACGTCTCCTTCGACGTGCGTCCCGGTGAGACCTTCGTGGTCATGGGACTGTCCGGGTCCGGGAAGTCGACGCTCATCCGCTGCCTCACCCGCCTGATCGAGCCCACCTCGGGCTCGGTCACGCTCGACGGCGAGGACATCGGGGACGCCACGGAACAGCGCCTGCGCGAACTGCGACGCCACAAGATGGCGATGGTCTTCCAGCACTTCGGACTCCTGCCCCACCGCAGGATCATCGACAACGTCGCCTACGGGCTGGAGGTGCGCGGGATGCCGCGCGCCGAACGCTACGAACGGGCCCAGGAGATGATCGAGATGGTGGGCCTGGCCGGTTACGAGCGGTCCCGGCCCGGTGAACTGTCCGGCGGCATGCAGCAGCGCGTGGGCCTGGCCCGCGCCCTGGCCGTCGACCCGCAGGTGCTGCTGTTCGACGAACCGTTCAGCGCCCTGGACCCGCTGATCCGCCGCGACATGCAGAACGAGGTCGCGCGGCTCCAGCGGGAACTGAACAAGACCTCGGTCTTCATCACCCACGACCTCCAGGAGGCCCTCAAGCTGGGCGACCGCATCGCGATCATGCGCGACGGCGAGCTCGTCCAGGTGGGTACCCCGGAGGAGGTCGTGGGCCGCCCGGTCAACTCCTACGTCGCCGACTTCACCTCCGACGTGGCCCGCACGACCGTGCTCACCGCCCGGTGGCTGGTCCGCGACGCCTACCCGGACGAGCGCACCGACGGCCCGACCACCGAACCCGGCACCGTCCTGGCCGAGGTCCTGCCGATGCTCGCCGCCAGCACCGCCCCGGTCCGGGTCGTGGAGGGCGACACCCTCCTCGGCTACGTGGGCCGCGACGACGTGCTGCGCGCCATCGCCGAGGACCAGTTGGAGGGCGCCGAGCAGGTCGACGCGATGGTCGAGGAGGCGGTGGAGGAGATCCCCGACGACGCCGTCGACCACGGCGGCACGGACACCGACCCCACCGGGAACGGTGGGTGACATGGCCACGGTGACCGAACCAGCCGGGGCGAGCGCCTCCGGCAAGGAAGGCACGAGGGACACCGACGGCGGACTGCTCCGCAGGAGCTGGTTCCAGGCCCTGCTGGTCGTCGTGGTCCTCGTCGCGGGCTACCAGCTGACCCGCCTGGCGGGCTCCCCGTCCTGGGCGGGCGGCTTCCCCACGAGCATCGGCAACGGCTTCATGGCCTGGCTCGACGGGGTCTACGCGTGGATCGTCGCCAACCGCAACGACAGCCCGCTGTTCCTGTACTTCTTCAACTACATCTCCGTGGGGCTGGGGTCGGCCGTCGTGCTGATCAACCAGCTCCTGAACTCGCTGACCTGGCTCGGCGTGACCGTGATCGGGGTGGTCGCCTCCTGGCGCGTCGCCGGATGGCGGGTGGCGCTGCTGGTCCTGGCCACGTTCGCCGTGTTCGCGCTGACGGGGCTGTGGAACGAGTCGATGACGACGCTGTCGCTCATCATCACCTCGGTGTTCATCGCCCTGCTGTTCGGTGTCCCGCTCGGCGTCCTCGCCGGGCGCAGCGAGGGGTTCTACCGGTCCATTCGCCCGGTCCTGGACTTCATGCAGATCATGCCGGCCTTCGCGTACCTGCTGCCGTTCGTGCTGCTGTTCGGCATCGGCAACGCGTCGGCCGCGGTGGTGACTGCGGTGTACGCGCTCCCACCGGTCGTACGGATCACCGCCCTGGGCATCCGTGAGGTCAACAAGGCCGCGATCGAGGCGACCACCTCGCTGGGCTCCACCCCGTGGCAGATCCTCACGAAGGTGCAACTGCCGCTGGCCAAGCGCACCATCCTGCTCGGCGTCAACCAGACCATCATGCTCGCGGTCTCCATGGTCGTCATCGCGTCGGTGATCGGCGCTGGCGGACTCGGCGACGCCATCTACCAGGCCCTGTCCAAGATCAACGTCGGCCAGGCGTTCCAGGCCGGTCTGGCGATCGTCATGCTGGCGATCGCGATGGACCGGGTCACGGGCGCCGTCGGCCACGGTTCGCGCACGCCCCAGGTTGAGGAACGGTACCGGTTGCCGCTCCTGGGGCTCATGCTCGCCCTGGCTGTCGGGGCGACGGCCGTGGGACGCCTCTTCGGACTGGGAGGCTGGCCGCGCGACCTTTCGCTCCGCGTCGACATCCCGGTCAACGCGGTCGACAAGGCGGTCGAGTCGGCGATCGGGCCGGCCACCGCCGCGCTGGGTTCGTGGACACAGAGCTGGGTCCTCGGTCCGCTCGACAACCTGCTCAGCGGATCGCCGTGGTGGCTGGTGACACTCGCCGCGGCCGCACTCGGCCTGATCTTCGCGGGGAAGCGGGTCGCGGTGGTCTCCGCGCTGTGCTTCCTCGTGATCGGTCTGCTGGGCGTGTGGGACAACGCCATGGACACGCTCTCCCAGGTGCTGGTGGCCACGGTGGTCACCATCGCGCTGGGCGTGGTCGTCGGTGTGCTGATGTCACGCAGCGACGTGTTCGCGCTGCTGCTCCGGCCGGTGCTCGACTTCATGCAGACCCTGCCGCCGTTCGTGTACCTGATCCCGGCGGTGGCTCTGCTGGGGCTGGGCCCCGTACCCGCCCTGGCGGCCGCGGTCATCTTCGCCCTGCCGCCGGTGATCAGGCTGGTCAACGACGGTATCCGAGGGGTCCCACCGGGCACCGTCGAGGCCGCGGCCTCGCAGGGTTCCACCAAGTGGCAGCTGCTCACCAAGGTGGAGCTGCCCATGGCGCGCGGTTCCCTGCTGCTGGCGGTCAACCAGGGGATCATCCTGGTGCTCTCGATGGTGGTCATGGGCGCGCTGGTGGGCGCGGGCGCGCTGGGCAACGACGTGGTGCTCGGCCTGGCCCAGAACGAGCTGGGGCTGGGTATCGCCTCGGGTCTGGCGATCGTGTCCCTGGGCCTGTTCCTGGACCGGGTGACGCAGGGAAGGAGGGCACCCCGTGCCTAGGTTTCTGAGGAGGAGCGCCCTGCTCCGGTTGTTCGCGGCGGGGCTGGCCCTGGTGATGGTGAGCTCGTGCGCGGTGCGCACCGACCAGATCGCCCGCGACCCCAACACCGTGCGGATCGCCGTCAACGGGTGGGTGGGCTACGAGGCCAGCGCCGAGGTGCTGGCCAGCATCCTGCGCGAGGAGATGGGCTACGAGGTCCAGCTCATCCGCGTGGACGAGCAGCCCTCCTGGCAGGCGCTCGACCAGGGCGTCATGGACGTGATCGTGGAGAACTGGGGCCACGAGGACCTCTACGAGCTGTACGGTCCCGACGGCAACGGCACCGCGGTCGACGGCGGTCCCAACGGCAACGAGGGGGAGATCGGCTGGTACGTCCCCGCCTACCTTGCGGAGGAGATCCCGGAGATCACCACCCTGGAGGGGCTGAAGGCGAACACCGACCTGTTCCGCACCGCCCAGACGGGTGACAGGGGCGAGTTCCTCGCGGGGGCCCCGGGGTTCGTCAGCCAGGACCAGGGGATGATCAACGCCTTCGACCTGGACCTGGAGATCATCTACGCCGGTTCGGAGGCCGCGCAGATCACCGAGGTGCGGCGCCGGTACGCGAACGAGGAGCCGGTGCTCTTCTACTTCTACGATCCGCAATGGTTCCAGGAGGAGGTGGACCTGGTCAAGGTCGAGTTCCCCGAGTACCACGCCGGTTGTGACGCCAACCTGGACGACGTGCCCTGCGACTACCCGGTCTACGACCTGAACAAGATCTTCCGGACCGGTTTCGTGGAGGAGGACGACTACGCGTACCGCTTCCTCAAGAACTGGAAGTGGAGCAACTCCGACCAGAACGCCGTGGCGCAGAAGATCGCCGACGAGGGGGTCTCCCCGCCCGAGGCCGCGGAGGCCTGGGTCGACGCGAACCGTGACGTCTGGGAGAAGTGGCTGCCGGAGGGCTACGAGAACCGCTGACGGTAGAGGGGGGCGGGGCCTGCGAGGGCCTCGCCCCTTTCGCGTCCCGCCCTTGCGCCGCGCCGCCGGAAAAGGTGAGAATCGTTCACTTACCCCCGACGGCTGGAGCGACATGCACCAGGGACGACTGGTCACGGCGTTCGGAACGGTCCTCCTCCTGGACGTGCTCCGAGTGTTCCTGCCCTCCCTGATCACCCTCTTCGGGCAGGCGGGTGCGACCAGCCCGGAACTCATGGGTGCCTACGCGCTCGCCTGGTTCCTGGTCCCCCTCCCGTTCGTGGCGCTGGCCCGGCGCCTGCCCCCGCTCGGTGTCGCCCTGGCCGCCGGTGCGGCGCTCGCGGTCGGCCGGGTCGGGCTCCAGTTCACCGACGGCGGCGACCCCCAGCTGTACCTGGCCTCCGCGCTCGTCGGCCTGGGCGCCGTGTGGCTGGTGTGCACGGCCATGGCCACGGCCGTGGACGGCCGGGCGACCGGCCACGGGGTCATGGTCGGACTCGTGGCCGGGATGGCGGCCTCCACCGCCGTGCACACCGCCCTGGGCACGGTGGACCTGGTCTGGCGTGAGGGCCCCGCCACCTGGGTCGCCGTGTTCGTGGCCCCGCTGGGTCTGCTGCTCACGGCGGCCCGGACCTGGCGAGCGACCCCCGGCGACCCGGCCCCGATCCGCCCCCGCGGCTGGCTCGCGCTGGGACCCCTGCTCTTCCTGGCCGGGCTGTACACCGCCAACCCGGCCGTGGCCCAGACCATCGGCGGTACCCCCTTCGCGGCCGCCGCGCTCAGCGTGGTGGCCGTCCTGTCCGTGCTGGTCGCCGCGGACCCACGGCGCTACACACCCAACCCGCTCCTGCCGCTGGCCGTGCTGTTCGCGATCCTCACCACGCTGTGGCTGGCGCCGCTGCTGCCAGGGGAGGCGCAGGGGACCCTGCCCGCGTGGTCGCTGGCGGCGCTCCTGCTGGGCCCGCCCGCCCTGGCCGCCTGCGCCGGATGGGCGGCCGCGGCGGGGCCGAGCGCACCCGCCCGGACCGGTCTCCTCGCCGCGTCGGGCCTCCTCCTCTTCGTGGTGCTGGTGTTCGCCTTCTACGCCGCCTACGACCTGCACGCCCCCAACGACCATGTGCCCTTCGTCGCGCTGGCCGTGCTCGCCGCCGCGATCCTGCCCCGCGCGACCGCCGCGCGACCCGCACCTGGGGGAGGGCGAACGCTCCTGCGGACCACCACGGGGGCCGCCGCGCTCACGCTGGCCACCACGGTCGTCGCGCCGATCGCACGCACGGACGCGCCCGCCGCCGGATCCGGAGCCGAAGGGCTGAGGGTGGCCGCCTACAACGTGCGCATGGGCTTCGGGATGGACGGGCGCCTCTCCGTGGCGGAGCAGGCGGAGGTGCTGCGCGCCCTGGACGCCGACGTCGTCGCCCTGAGCGAGGTCGATCGGGGCTGGCTGCTCAACGGGGGCCATGACGGCCTGTCCATGCTCGCCGAACGGCTCGGCATGACCGCGTACTGGGGCCCCGCCGACGGCCCGTTCTGGGGGGACGCCGTACTCACCAGCCTGCCGGTCACGGAGGTGCGCGGTCACGCGCTCCCCGCCAGCGGCCCCACCGGGGCGCAGGCGCTGGCGGTCACCATGGAGTGGGCGGACACCGAGGTGAGCGTGATCGCGACCCACCTCCAGCCCGAGGGGTACGACCTGGGGAACCCGAGCGCCAGCGATCAGATGAGCGAGCTGATGCTCCTCGCCGAAGAGACGAGGTGGACGACCGGCGCCCCCGTGGTGATCGCCGGGGACCTCAACTTCGAACCGGAGGAACTCCCCTTGGAGGGCTGGTCCGGGGGCGACTACCAGGACGCCTTCGCGCAGGTGCGGCCCTTCCCCACGATGGTGGCGGACGCCCGCTCCGACCAGCAGATCGACCACATCCTGACGAGTGACGACCTGGTTCCGAGCGATCCCGCCAACCCCGACGTGCCCCACTCGGACCACCGCCCGATCGCGGTCACCCTCAGCCTCGCCGAGTAGGGGCGTCCCTTGCCCGCGCTGTCCCGGGCTCCTAAGAGAGAAAGACCTGGAGTTCGGTGGAGTGGAAACCGTAGCGGGCCTTGAACCAGCCGTTGCGCCTGCCCGCTGACACGGTCGGCCGACCTTCGGCGAACGCGAACCTGAGGGACTGGGCGAGCAGGACGTAGGTCGGGCTGAACCCGTTGCAGGCGCCGTCGTCCACGCCCAGACACCACAGGTGGTACCGGGTGTTGTCCACCAAAGACGCCATGGCCGCGACCAGCCGCCCGTCGACGCGCAGTTCGATGACGCTCGCGCAGCTCCCCAACGCGCCCAGGAACCCCTGGAACACCCCGGGCAGGTAGTAGTCGGCGTTGTCGTGCTTGCTTCCCGCAGTGGCGCGCGCCAGCCGGACGAACCCGTCCAGGTCCGCCTCGTCCACCCCGAGCTCCCGGGCCCGGACACCGGCCTCCTCGGCCCTGCGGAGTTGCCGACGCATCTCCCTGCGGGGCTTGCCCCCCAGGCTCTCGAGGTAGGCGTCGAACCCGTCCAGACCGGAGACGTCCATGCTCCACATCCGGTCGAGGGGGGTTCCGGACAGCCCCGCGGCGCCGAGCAGACGCGCCGCGTCGCTGTCCGCCCCGACGTTGGCCGCCCCGTACAGCGAAGCGCCCCACTCCCCGGCGAGGTCACCCATCGCGTCGACCGCCAGACGTGCCGCCTCGGGGCTCAGGGCAGGGATCGTCGTCTCGTAGCAGTGCCAGACGTGGGAGAGCAGGACGGGGTGGTCCAGCGCTCCCGGCCGGTTGGCCGCCAGCGCCCCCATCGGATCCACGCCCCGCTGGAGGTAGACCGGCAGAACCGCGTGCGCCCTTCCCGCCCCGTCGTGGACGAGGATGTGGGCGCCGCGTTCGACGGAGTGCAGGGGGAAGGCCTCGAAGGCGCGCAGGAAGGCCGGTGAGTAGAACACCGGCGCACCGGTCTCCCTGACCAGCCGCTCGCAGGCACGGGTGTCCAAGGTGCCGGTGTCGGATTCGATGGCCACGTGTAACGGCATGGTGTGGACTCCTCGCGGACCTAGGTCCAGTCCAGCAGCACCTTGCCGGCTCTCCCGCTGGCCGCGGTGGCGAAGGCCTCGGCGTACTGGTCGTAGCGGAACGTGTGGGTGATGACGAAGGAGGGGTCGAGCCCGTTGGCGACCAGCGCGGCGACGCTGCGCCACGTCTCGGGGATGCGCCGACCGCTCACGCCCTGGATGCTGAGCATCCGGGTGGAGATGTCGGCCCAGTCCACGGAGGTCTCACGGGAGGGCAGGCCCAGCGCCACGATCCTGCCGCCCGGGCTGACGGCGTCGAGCATGGTCTGCAGGGCCTCGGGCGCCCCCGACATCTCCAGCCCGATGTCGAAGCCCAGCGGGGTGTCACCCGCCTCGCGCAGCTCCTCGGAACCCGATTCGGGCGCGGCGGCGGGGACCACGTCGATGTTCTCGGCGAGCAGCAGGCGAAAGGAGCTGACGTCGGTGACGACCACCGACCGCGCCCCCATGCGCGCGCAGATCTGGGCCGCCATCAGCCCGATCGGACCAGCGCCGGTGATCAGGACGGACAGTCCGCTGACGGGGTGGGTCGTGGCCGCGTGCACGGCGTTGCCCAGGGGGTCGAAGATCGAGGCGACCTCCAACGGCACCCCCTCCCCGTGCACCCACACGTTGGCGGCGGGGACCACCACGTAGCGGGCGAAGACGCCGTCGGTGTGCACGCCGAGGTTGATGTTGTTCAGGCACAGGTGGCGGGCCCCGGAACGGCACTGCGCGCACCGGCCGCAGGTCAGGTGTCCCTCGACACCGACGGTCTGTCCCTCGCGCAGCCCCCTGACGCCGCTCCCGGTCTCGACGATCCGCCCGACGCACTCGTGCCCGGGGATGAGGGGTGTGCGGACCGAGCTTTGGGCCCAGTCGTCCCACTGGAGGATGTGCAGGTCCGTTCCGCAGATCCCCGTCAGCAGGACGCGGATGAGCACCTCGTCCGCTCCGGGCCGCGGAACGGGAGCCTCGACCAGCTCCAGGCCCGCCCCGGGGCCGGACTTGTACAGGGCGGGCATCGTCTCGGCGCGCGTCCCGTTCATTTCCGTCCCAGCGGTGCGAGCGGGACGGCGACGCGCTGGTCGTTCATGTCCACGAGCCACTGGTCGAGGTCGAGCAGCCACCAGGAGTCGATCTCGACCACATAGAAACGACGGTGCCCGTCCCCGTGGAATTCGGATAGGGGGAGGCGCCATTTCTGGCGGGTCTCGTCGTCGGGAAAGTTTCTTTGGTAATAGAACTCCGCGACGTGCTCGAGGTCGTCTCCGGTCACCGGGGAGGCCCTTCCGGTGAACTGGGCGCCGTCCAGGCCGAGGCCGGGAAGTCCGGTCACGAAAATCGATCCGGAGACCGTCGGGCGGGCGTGGATGTTCTGTGAATGTCGCGCCTCGCGCAGCGAGTACCAGAGGAGACGCAGTGGCTCGCGCAGGGGGACGTAGTTGACGGTCGACGCCCAGGCGCCGTCGGGCGACTGCGTCGCGAGCGTGACGAAACGCCCGTTCTCGATGAGGAAATTGCTTCGGTCGATCAGTTTTCTGGAAACCTGCATTGCTCTCTCCGTGGGATGCCGACGACCATGCCCGAAGCATAGGAGGGCAAACAGGATGTCCTATGAATCTTTTGGTGTTTCCGGAGAATTCACCACTTCCCCAACAAGGGAGGACAATGGCCCCACGCTTCGCAGGAGTTTGGTTGCCTTCCGGAATGGATGCCGTATTCTCCGTGTCCGACGTAGGGGATTCGGCCCACGCGTACAGTCGGTGGTGAGGGGACGAACAGCACGCCCCGCCTCCGGTCGTGGGGCGGACGGAGGGACGGAGTCGGCCACGATGGCCCAGTTCGACGCACTAGGCGACATCTACGACGACTTCGCCCAGACCGCGTTCCGCAGACACCTCGAACTCCCCAGCATCGTCCGTGCTCTGGGGGACGTGACGGGGCTCCACGCGCTCGACCTGGGCTGCGGAACCGGCCCGCACAGCCGGACGCTGGCGAGGCTGGGCGCGGAGGGCGTGGTCGGAGCCGATGTCGCGGAGGGGATGCTGGAGCACGCCCGCCAGGCCGAGCGAGAACACCCCCTGGGGGTCCGCTACGAACGGGCGCCCCTCACCGACGGGTTCGCCGGACGCTTCGACCTCGTCCTGTCCGTCTACGTCATGCCCTACGCAGCGGACCGGGACCAACTCGACACCCTGTGCGCCCAGGCGTTCGCCGCCCTGAAACCGGGTGGCCGACTGGTCGCCCTCCCGGCCAACCCGGACCTGAGCACCGTCCCCGGCTACTACCGGCCGTACGGTTTCGACCTGGCGGTGCCCGAACCCCTGGCCGACGGCTCCCGGATCACCCTGCTCATGGGCGAGGAGCAGATCGCCGCCCGGTACTGGACCAGAGACGCGCTCGACCAGGCGCTCACCCGCGCGGGCTTCACGGCGGTCCGCGGCCTCGGACACCACGTCTCACCCGAGGGCGAGCGCGAGTTCGGTCCCGGTTTCTGGCGCGACTACCTGGACCGGCCGCACGCGCTCATTCTGGAGGCCCGGCGCCCCGCGCAGGGCTGACGGGCAGTCGCCGCACCGGGTCGCTCCTGATCGGGGTCGCTCCTCACAGGGCCTCTCCCCGGGGCGCGGTTGCGTCCGTGAGCCGAGGTGTTCCCTCGCTCCGAGCGGTGGTCGTTTACGCGGGCCGTTCGTAGTGGAGACGGCGGCTCACCCAGTACACGTTCACGCAGGCGGCGACGAACCCGACCCCCAGGACGACGACCAACCACGTCTGGTTGGTCAGCACGATGGCCGCCACCGTCCCCAGCAGCAGGACCAACGCCCCGAACACCGCCAGGACCAGCCGGAAACCCAGTGCGCTCGCCGGGCGGTCGTGGGTCCCCAGGGCCCCCTTCAACCTGCCGCGTCTGGCACGTTCCATGTCGTTGACACCTCCCTGTGAACAGTCCTACCCCAACGGGGCCGCACGCACGTTCCAGGGTGCCTTTCCGGTGGTCCCCGCGGCCGGGAGAATGAGGCCGAGCGCTCCGCCCCGTCGTCCGAAGGAGAAGGTTGTCCCACCGAGAGGGCCGTGCGCCCGGTCCCCTGATCCTCGCCCTGCCGCTCGTCCTGATCCTGACCGGCTGTTCCACCCCCGACACCGGGGCCGGAGCCGAGCCGGAGGTGACCACGCCCCACGTCTCGGTGTTCTGGGTGGAACGTGAGGTGCGGATGCGCACGCTGGACCGCATGTTCACCGAGGGCGACTCCGACGCGGTCATCGCGAACACCGGCCGCACCAGGGACGTGTTGTTCGACGCCGGGGTCGTCCACGAGGAGGGCGACGGGTACCGCGTCGAACTCGACACGGACACGTGGGACACCTCGCTCAACCTGAGCCGGATCGACGGTGCCCTGGGAAACGCCATGCGTCAGAACGAGGTCACCTGGTGCGGCGACGCCGTGGAGGCCGAGGATTTCGTCGAGGACTACATGGGCGAGTTCTGGGAGACCCTCGACACCTTCGACGCCTACGAGGCGAGCGTCATCGACTACGTCGACTGCGGCACCGGGAGGGTCTGACCCCGCCTCGGGCCCGCGAGGCGGCCCCGGGTACACGAAAGGGGGCGCCCACCGGGCGCCCCCTCGTCGTTCGGGTGGCTACACGCCGTTCATCAGGGCGGGCAGCGTCTGCTCGTAGGTGGTGCGGAGCTCGTCCAGGCCGATCTCCACCACGCCGCCCGAGTGGCTCACCGACAGGCTCTCGCCGCCGACGGTGCCGATCTGCGTGACGGGAACGCCGTGCTGGGCGGCCAGGGCCACGAAGGCCTCCTCCTGGCCGGGCCGCACGGCGACGATCGCGCGGGCGGCGGACTCGCTGAACAGCGCCGTGAAGGCGTCGCCGTCCACCTCGACCCGCAGCCCCCGGAGGCCGCGCAGGGCCGCCTCGGCGAGGGCGACGGCCAGGCCGCCGTCGGACAGGTCGTGCGCCGCCGCGGCCAGACCCTGCTCGGCGGAGCTGGCCAGCACCTCGCCGAGGGCGGCCTCGGCGGGCAGGTCCACCAGCGGCGGGAGCCCGCCCAGGTGACCGTGCACGACGTCGGCCCAGGCGGAGCCGCCGAACTCGGCGCGGGTCTCTCCCAGCAGGAAGACGCGGGTGCCGTCGTCCTCGAAGGCGGAGCGCAGCCGGGTGTTGACGTCGTCGATCACCCCGAGGACGCCGATCACCGGGGTCGGGTTGATCGCCACGTCGCCGGTCTGGTTGTAGAAGCTGACGTTTCCACCGGTCACCGGGGTGCCGAGCTGCTGGCAGGCGTCGGCCAGACCTCGGGTGGTCTCCGCGAACTGCCACATGACACCGGGGTCCTCCGGCGAACCGAAGTTGAGGCAGTTGGTGACCGCCAACGGGCGGGCGCCGGTGGCGGACACGTTCCGGAAGGCCTCGGCGAACGCCAGCTGCGTTCCCGCGTACGGGTCCAGGAGGGTGTACCGGCCGTTGCCGTCGGTGGACAGGGCCACGCCGCGGTCGGAGTCGTCGGAGATCCGGATCATGCCGGAGTCGTGCGGGGCGGACACGACCGTGTCGCCGCGCACGTAGCTGTCGTACTGCTGGGTGACCCAGGTCGGGTCGCCCACGCCGGGGGCGCCGAGCACCTTCAGGAGCTGGGCGCGCAGCTCGGCGTCGCCCTCGGGGCGGGCCAGCTTCGCGGCGTCGTCGGCCTGGAGCGCGTCCTGGAACTCCGGGCGGGCGTAGGGGCGTTCGTAGACCGGGCCCTCGTCGGAGGCGGTTCGCGGCGGCATGTCCACCACGGTCTCGCCGTGCCAGGTCATCACCAGGCGGCCGCCGCGCTCGGCCTCCTCGGGGGTGACCTCGGTGACCTCGCCGATCTCGGCGGCGAGGATGCCCCACTTGTCGCAGACCGCGAGGAAGTCGGGCATCTTGGCGGGTTCCACGATCGCCATCATGCGCTCCTGCGACTCGCTCATGAGGATCTCCTCAGGCGTGAGCCGGTGGTCGCGCAGCGGTACCCGGTCCAGCTGGATGCTCATGCCGCCGGTGCCGCCGGCTGCGAGCTCGGTGGTGGCACAGGAGACACCCGCGGCGCCGAGGTCCTGGATGCCGACGACCATGTCCTGGGCGTACAGCTCCAGGCTGCACTCGATGAGCAGCTTCTCCATGAACGGGTCGCCGACCTGGACGCTGGGCCGCTTGGACTCCAGTTCCTCGTCGAAGGAGGCGCTGGCCAGAACGGAGGCGCCGCCGATGCCGTCGGGGCCGGTGGTGGAACCGAACAGGACCACCTTGTTGCCCGGGCCGGGTGCCTGGGCGAGCTTGATGTCCTCGTGTTTGAGCACGCCCACGCACAGGGCGTTCACCAGCGGGTTGCCGAGGTAGCTGCGGTCGAAGCCGATCTCGCCGCCGATGTTGGGCAGACCGAGGCAGTTGCCGTAGAAGGAGATGCCGGAGGTCACGCCGGGCAGCATCCGCTTGGTGTCGTCGGCGTCGGCGGGGCCGAAGCGCAGGGCGTCCATCACGGCCACGGGGCGGGCGCCCATGGTGAGGATGTCGCGGACGATGCCGCCCACACCGGTGGCCGCGCCCTGGTGGGGCTCGACGAAGGAGGGGCTGTTGTGCGACTCGATCTTGAACGTGACCGCGTTGCCGTCGCCGACGTCCACCACACCCGCGTTCTCGCCCATGCCCACGAGCAGGGCGTCGTTCTCCGGGGCCTTCTCACCGAACTGGCGCAGGTGCACCTTGGAGGACTTGTAGGAGCAGTGCTCGCTCCACATCACCGAGTAGATGGCCAGCTCGGCGGCGGTGGGGCGGCGGCCCAGGATCTCGCGGACCCGCTCGTACTCGTCCCTGGGCATGCCCAGTTCGGCGTACGGCTGGGGTGTGTCCGGACTGGCGGTCGCGGTGGCGACGGTGTCGAGACCGGGTGCTTCAGACATGCGGTGCTTCCGTTCGGGTGTCGCGGAGTTGCGCGGAGGGTGGAGGCCGAGCCTTGGCTGTGTCCGCCGCCCGGCACCGGATCAGTCGGCGGGATTTCCCGCGTTGCCGAGCATGAGCACCGGCAGGGCACCGGGTTCGGAGGCGGTGGAGTCGGCCACCAGGGTCGTGTCGTCGGTGAGGACGCTGTCCACGAGTTCGACGTCCTCCTCGGACTCGGCGCCCGGGATCTCCTGGCGCCAGCCGTTGGAGACGAGGTGCTCGTACACCGACCGGACCGCCTCCTCGGGTTCGCCGTCGAGCTCCTCGCCCTCCTCACCCGCGATCACGATGAGGCGGAAGCACTGCCCCTGGGAGCAGTGGGCCTCGTCCTGGTCGACGTAGGTGAAGCCGGACGGAGGGCTGCCCAGAGCCCCGACATCGGGCGGGGGAGTGCCCTGCTCGCCCTGCTGCCCGGGGCCCTGCTGCCCCTGGCCGTCGCCGGGGGTGGCCATGGGGGGCGAGTTGAACGACTGGAAGAGGCCGATGGCCCCGGAGACCACGAGGCCGACCACGACCAGCCCCACGAGCACGTACAGCAGTTTCCGGGAGCGCAGCAGCGCCATCATCGCGAGGATCGTCTCCCTGTCGGGTGAGTCGGGGCGGGATGTGTCAGACCTGGGCCGGGGCGGCCAGGTGGCCAAGGATCGAGGTGAAGAACCCCAGCCCCTCGGTGGAGGGTCCGGTCAGGGCCTCGACGGCGTGCTCGGGGTGCGGCATCAGCCCGACCACGTTGCCGTGTTCGTTGGTGACGCCCGCGATGTCACGCCGCGAACCGTTGGGGTTGCCCCCGACGTAGCGGGCGACGACCCGGCCCTCGGACTCCAGCTGGTCCAGGGTCTGCTCGTCGGCGACGTAACTGCCCTCGCCGCTCTTGAGGACGACCAGGATCTCCTGGCCCTCGTCGTAGCCGTTGGTCCACGCGGTCCGGGTGTTCTCCATCCGCAGGACCTGGTCGCGGTTGACGAACCGCAGCGAGGAGTTGCGGGTGAGGGCACCCGGGAGCAGGTGGCTCTCGCACAGGATCTGGAAGCCGTTGCAGATGCCCAGGACCGGCAGTGCGCCCGAACGCGCGGCCGGGACCAGCTCGGACATCAGCGGGGCGAACTGGGCGATGGCGCCGCAGCGGAGGTAGTCCCCGTAGGAGAAGCCGCCGGGCAGTACCACCGCGTCGACCCCCTTGAGGTCGTTGTCCGCGTGCCAGAGCGCGACGGGTTCGGCACCCGCCAGGGAGACCGCGCGAGCGGCGTCCTTGTCGTCAAGGGAGCCTGGGAAGGTGACGACGCCCACACGGGCTGTCATGAGCACACTCCGAGTTGGTTGTTCGACGGGGAGGAGTCGGCGGCAGGCCCGTCGCCGGGACGGCGGGAGGTGGCAGCCTGGCGACGCGAGCGCGGAGGATTCCACGGAACACGCCCCACATCCGCAGCGTACCCGCTCACCTGTGCTCGGGTACGACCGTCACCCCCATTGAGGGGGCCCGGGCTGTGTGATCCTCCCAAGGAAGGCCCGTCTGGGAGGGGTGCGGGTGTGTGACTCGACAGTTCACGAGGCGTACGTCACTGGCGCGGGTGGCCGGATGCGCGCACGCCGCACCCCGCGCGGACGGTGCGCGGGGCGCGCGGACCCTGGGGTCCGGGCGGTCGGTCTACAGGAGCGCGAAGCGCGTCGACGGCTGGCCCCGTTCGGAGGCCCCCCGATGGGCGGGGTCGCAGGTCGTCACGCGTTTGCGCAGGACGACGGTGGTGTGGGGTTCGGGATGCAGGTCGACCTCGTCCATGAGGTAGCGCATCAGAGAGATGCCCCTGCCCGATTCTGACGTGAGACCCGGGAGGGGCGTGTGTTCCGAGGCGAATCTGCGCGCGAGCGCCCCGGTGTCGGGCGCCTTGCCCGGCTGTGAGATCTGGAGCTCGCACCAGTTGGCGGCGAGCTCGACCCCGACCTCGTAGTCGGGGGACCTCTCCCCGTGTTCGACGGCGTTGGAACAGGCCTCCGAGGCGGCCAGGAGTATGTCGTCGACACATCCGGCACACAGGCCCGATCGGCGAAGCAGCGCGCCGAGGACGTCGCGTACGACGGCGACCGTGTACGCCTGCCTTGGGAGGGAGATCGAGAAAACGGTGTCCATCCGTGTACCTCTCGTGCTCCGTGTCGGTTACCAGCTCGGCACGTTAGGAACCCTTCCCGAGGCCGCTGCAGGTAAAACGAACAGCCGCGCCCCCAAGGGGACGCGGCTGAACATTCGGGACACTTCCGACACTCAGGGGGCCTGGTGGCGCGGTTGGCGCCGACCGTTTCCCGGCCGAGTGCCGTTCCTCACCCGTGGCCTCCGGTGCCGGTGGTGACCGGGGATCAGGCGGGGCGAACCTCGAAGTCCTCGATCACGGTGTTGGCGAGCAGGGTCTCGGCCAGACGGCGGACGTCGGCGAGCTTGGCCTCGTCCACCTCGCCCTCGACCTCGACCTCGAAGCGCTTGCCCTGGCGGACCTGTTCGATCCCCTCGAAACCGAGGCGGGGGCAGGCGCCGGCGATGGCCTGGCCCTGCGGGTCCAGGATCTCGGGCTTGAGCATGACGTCAACCACGACGCGGGCCACAGGTCCTCCACAGGAAAAATGGGTATGCCACTGGTCCGCCGTTCTGTAGGGCGCCTCGTCCGGACGCGCCTGGCGGGCGTCGCCAGCGTATGACACCCGGAGGCGCACACGGGTCCTGGCCAGGTGCCACGCGGGCTCTTTGCCGCGTCGTTGCCGGGACAGGTGACGGACTCGACGAGTCCGTGACCCGTATCACCACAATTGATGTCATCATTGGGAGCGTGTGGCTGCGTCTTACAGGGTGGAAGAGATCATTCGGTCGTCCCGAGGGGGAATCTTGACGACTCTCGAAAAGGATCAGATCTCCACGACCGGTGGGGCCCGTGACGAGGCACAGACGCTGGACTTCGCCACCGAGGTGACACCGTTCGCCGACCAGTTGTACCCGACGGCCCTGCGGATGACCCGCAATCCGGCCGACGCCGAGGACCTGGTCCAGGAGACGTTCGCCAAGGCCTTCGCGAATTTTCACCAGTTCCGTGCCGGAACCAACCTGCGGGCCTGGCTTTACCGGATCCTCACCAACACGTTTATCAACAGCTATCGGAAGAAGCAGCGGGAACCGCGTCAGGAGACCACTGACGAGATCAAGGACTGGCAGCTGGCCGCGGCCGAGACCCACACCTCGTCCGGGATGCGCTCGGCCGAGACCGAGGTCCTCGACCACCTGCCCGACTCCGACATCAAGCAGGCCCTGGCCCGCCTCCCCGAGGAGTTCCAGGAGGTCATCTACCTCGTGGACATCGAGGGGTACGCCTACAAGGAGGTGGCCGAGCGCATGGGCACGCCCCTGGGCACGGTGATGTCGCGTCTGCACCGGGCACGCCGTCAGCTCCGCGAGATGCTCGCCGACTACGGCCGTGAGCGCGGAATGCGGGTCCCCGCACAGGAGGCGCGGACCGCGTCCGAGTAACTGCCCGATGACCGGTCGCGACCGTGGCCGGAACGGGGACCCGAAAGCGCCCGGAGGTCATGCCGCCGGGGCGTTCGGCGGGCCGCCAACGGCGCCCGAGAACACGCCGAGAAGCGCTCCCGGTGAGATCGGAAGAGCCCCGGGCCGAGCGCGGGAACGGGTGGGACCGTCCGCCTTCGGCCACTCACCGGACTTCTGACGGAAAACGCACCGGCAGCGACCCGGAGTCGGCACCGGTGCATTCTCCGTGTTCGGAACCAGCGACGCTTCAGGGGCCCCAGGTGCCGTTTTCCTCCGCCCGCCCGGATTCCCCGTCACCCGCCGTTCCTGAGGTATCCGGCGCCGGGCCAGCCGTGGCCCGGGGGTGCTCCGTCGGGGTCAGCTCCGGCCCCGTCCGCCTGGTGCGGAACCAGACCACGGCCGTGATCGCCACCAGCAGCACGCACGGAACCAGCATCGCCGCCGACCCGGCCCCCGTGGAGCGGTCGAAACCCTCGGCGAAGTCGCTGCGCAGGACGACCGACAGCAGGAAGGCGACCGTGTTGTTCACCGCGTGGATGACCACCGCGATCTCCAGGCCCCCCGTGCGCCACGTGATCAGGCTCAGGGCCACGCCCATCGTGAAGTAGTACAGGTTGAGCCACGGGTCGAGCGCCAGGTGCGCCGACGTGAACAGCAGGCTCGACACCACGACGCCCAGCGCCAGCGCCGTGCGCGGCCCCCGGCCCCAGCTCGCGGCCACCCGGAAGGCCAGACCGCGGAACCCGTACTCCTCACCGGCCGACTGGAGCGGCGCCAGCAGCAGGGTGAGGGCGAAGATCGCGACGATGTCCCGGAACGGCCAGTCCGCCTCGGGGACGGACGGACCCACCACGGTGAAGACGGCCATGTAGAGCGTCCAGAGCGGCAGGATCACCAGGAGCGCCCGGCCGAAGACCTCCATGCGGAAGAGCGACAGCACGGAGTGCAGCGAGGCGCCGCGAACGCCGTAGAGCCACCGCTGGATCAGCATGCTCCACGGGAGGAGGAGGGCGAGGCCGAGCAGGGTCGCGCCGTGGAGCACCGGCGTGTACTCGTCGCCGCCGGTCATCAGGCTGTCCCGGCCGAGCAGCAGGTCGACGACCATGCCCAGGATCGCGAACCCGAAGGAGAAGACCAGCATTCCGCCCATGAGGAGCGCGAGCGCTGCGATCCCCCGCCAGATCTGACGCTTCTCGGTGGCCAGGACCCGGTGGTACTCCCGCCCCGGGGGAACCGGGCGTGGACCGCGACGCTTCCTCCGGCCCGCCGGAGTCGCGGCTGGGTGGGGCCCGGGCAGGGGCGGGACCGGTGCGGGGCGCGGGGGTGTGTGGTCGTCTTCGGGGTGCATACTCCGAACCTAGGTCCGCGGCCCCCGCGCGGGGCAGTCTCCGGAATCACGCGTTTTCGCTGCGGATCACACTGCCCGCCGTATGACAGGTGTCATCCCGCGCGCCGGATCGAGGCCCTGGCGGAGGCGAATCGCCCTGTTGAGGACAAGTTGCCACAAAGTAGTTGGAAGACCTTGTAAAAGCTAGGAAGCCCTGGTAGTTGCGCTGTGGCCAGGGTTCGGGATCATGGGTCGGGCAGGGGAAAAGGTGTCGCTGGGGGCTTGCGCTCTCCATAGTGAGTTCTGTCACGATATGGGGAGGGCTGTCCGCACCCGCCCAACACCCCGGGTGGACGGACCGTGATCCGGCCGATCAGCGTTCACCCACGCGAAGTCGGCCCCGAGAACCCGAGGAGCGACGTGTCGCACATCGCCGCGCACGAGGAACCGGAGCTCATTCAGCTCCTGACACCGGAAGGGGAGCTGACCCAGCACCCCGACTACCCCCTGGACATCAGCGCGGAGGAGATCCGCGCGCTCTACCGTGATCTGGTCCTGGTCCGCCGGGTCGACAGCGAGGCGATCACCCTCCAACGCCAGGGCGAACTGGGCCTGTGGGTCTCGCTGCTGGGTCAGGAGGCCGCGCAGATCGGCTCCGGACGCGCGCTCCGCGAGGGCGACATGGCCTTCCCCTCCTACCGTGAGCACGGCGTCGCCTGGTGCCGCGGGATCCAGCCCAGGGAACTGCTCAGCATGTTCCGCGGGGCCAGCAACGGAGGCTGGGACCCGCACGAGCACGGCTTCCACCTGTACACGATCGTCATCGGCAGCCAGGCGCTGCACGCCACCGGCTACGCCATGGGCGTCCAGCGCGACGGCGCGGTCGGTGAGGACGGCACCGCCGTCATCTCCTACTTCGGGGACGGGGCCACCAGCCAGGGCGACACCAACGAGGCGTTCAACTTCGCGTCGGTGAACAACGCCCCCGTGGTCTTCTTCTGCCAGAACAACCAGTGGGCCATCTCCGAGCCGCTGGAGCGCCAGTCCCGCGTGCCGATCTACCGGCGCGCCGCGGGCTTCGGCTTCCCGGGCATGCGCGTGGACGGCAACGACGTCCTCGCCTGCCTCGCGGTCACCCGCGCCGCCCTGGAGAACGCGCGGACCGGGAACGGACCCACGCTGGTCGAGGCGTTCACCTACCGGATGGGCGCCCACACGACCAACGACGACCCCAACCGCTACCGGGACAAGGCCGAGCTCGACGAGTGGAAGGCCAAGGACCCGATCCTGCGCGTCCGCCGCTACCTGGAGCTCAACGGCCTCGCCGACGACGCCTTCTTCGCCTCGATCGAGGAGGAGGCCGACAGCGTCGGCGAGACGGTGCGCGCCCAGTGCCGCACCATGCCCGACCCCGAGCCGCTGGACATCTTCCACGAGGTCTACGCCGAGCCCAACGTCCACATCGACCAGCAGCGGTCCGAGTTCGCCGACTACCTGTCCTCCTTCGAGGGTGCGGGCGCGGAAGGGGGCCGCTAGGCCATGGGAACCAACCTCACCATCGGCAAGGCCATCAACGCCGGCCTGCGCGCCGCCATGGAGCACGACCCCAAGGTCCTCATGATGGGCGAGGACGTCGGCAAGCTCGGCGGCGTCTTCCGGGTCACCGACGGCCTCCACAAGGACTTCGGCGCCGACCGGGTCATCGACACCCCGCTGGCCGAGTCCGGCATCGTCGGCACCGCGATCGGCATGGCCATGCGCGGCTACCGGCCCGTGGTGGAGATCCAGTTCGACGGGTTCTTCTTCCCCGCCGCGAACCAGACCTTCACCCAGCTCGCCAAGATGCGCCGCCGCTCGGCGGGCAAGCTCGCCATGCCCGTCGTCATGCGCATCCCCTACGGCGGCGGGATCGGCGCGGTGGAGCACCACAGCGAGTCCCCCGAGGCCTACTTCCAGCACACCGCCGGTCTGCGCGTGGTCACCGTCGCCAACCCGGAGGATGCCTACTGGATGATCCAGCAGGCCATCCGCTCCGACGACCCGGTCATCTTCCTGGAGCCCAAGCGGCGCTACTACGAGAAGACCGAGGTCGACACCGAGGCCTCCATCGAGGAGGTCACGCCGATGGGCGCGGCCCGGATCGCGCGCCCCGGCACCGACTGCACGCTGCTGGCGTACGGCCCCATGGTCAAGACCGCACTCCAGGCGGCCGAGGCCGACACCGAGCACTCCATCGAGGTCGTCGACGTGCGCTCGCTCGCGCCGGTCGACTACGCGACCATCACCGAGTCGGTGAAGCGCACCGGCCGACTGGTCGTGGCGCACGAGGCCACGCTCACCGGCGGCCCCGGCGCGGAGATCGCCGCCCGGGTCACGGAGGAGTGCTTCTACCACCTGGAGTCGCCGGTCATCCGCGTGGCCGCGTTCGACACCCCCTACCCGCAGTCCAGGCTGGAGGAGCACTACCTGCCGGACCTGGACCGGGTCCTGGACGGCGTCGACCGGGCGTTCGCGTACTAGATCGGGGATACCGCAAGACATGGCGATTCAGAAGAGCACGCCCGCGGTTGACGGCGTGCACGCGTTCAAACTGCCCGACGTCGGTGAGGGCCTGGTCGAGGCCGAGCTCCTGACCTGGTACGTCAAGCCGGGCGACACGGTGGCCGACGGCCAGATGGTCTGTGAGATCGAGACGGCCAAGGCCGTGGTGGAGCTGCCCTGCCCGTTCTCCGGGACGGTCCGGGAACTGCTGGCCGCCGAGGGCGAGACGGTGGAGGTCGGCTCGGTGATCATCACCGTGGACGACGGCACCGGAGGCTCCGGCTCCGGCTCCGGCTCCGGCGCGGGCTCCGACTCCCGCTCCGGCGACGCCGCCGACACCGCGGAGGAGGCCGCCCCCGAGGCGGCCGAGACCGAGGCCCGTGAGAAGCCCCTGGTGGGCTACGGCGAGAAGGCCGCCGCCACGCAGCGCCGAGCCCGCCGACGTCCGACCCCCTCGGGCCCGGTGTCGCCGCCCGCGCCCAGGCCCACCGAGCCCGCACCGACGGCTGTTCCCGCGTCCGGGCGGCCGTTGGCCAAGCCGCCGATCCGCAAGCTGGCCAAGGACCTCGGGGTGGACCTCGGCGCGGTCGCGCCCACCGGCAGGGACGGGATCGTGACCCGTGATGACGTGCGCGCCGCCGCTGGCGGCGAGGCCACGGCCGCTCCGGTCTCCTCCGAAGAGACGGCCGTCGTCCCGCAGACCGCGTCCACGACGGACCGGTCCGCCCGCGAGCGGCGCGTCCCGATCAAGGGCGTGCGCAAGCACACCGCCGCGGCCATGGTGAACAGCGCGTTCACCGCGCCGCACGTGACCGAGTTCCTCCAGGTGGACGTCACCAGGACGATGAGGGCGGTGGCCCGGCTGCGCGAGCGCCGCGACTTCGCCGACGTCCGGGTGTCCCCGCTCCTGCTGGTGGCCAAGGCCCTGCTCATGGCGGTCCGCCGCCACCCGGAGGTCAACTCCTCCTGGGACGAGGAGGCCCAGGAGATCGTGGTCAAGGACTACGTGAACCTGGGGATCGCGGCCGCCACCGAGCGCGGTCTGGTGGTGCCCAACATCAAGGACGCCGACGCCCAGACCCTCCCGGAGCTGGCGGCGTCACTCAAGGCGCTCACCGACACGGCGAGGTCGGGGAAGACGAGCCCGGCCGACATGTCCGGCGGCACCATCACCATCACCAACGTCGGTGTGTTCGGGGTGGACGCCGGAACGCCGATCATCAACCCCGGTGAGGCCGCCATCCTCGCCTTCGGGCAGATCCGCGACATGCCGTGGGTGCACAAGGGCGAACTGAAGATCCGCAAGGTGACGACCCTGTCGCTCTCCTTCGACCACCGGCTGGTCGACGGGGAACTGGGCTCCAAGTTGCTGCGCGACGTCGGCACCGCGTTGGAGGACCCGGAGCTGACCGCCCTGGCCTGGGGGTAGTCGAAGAGTGAGAGGCCGGTGCGGCCGGGGGAGACTCCCCGGCCGCACCGGCCTTCGCGTGCGTGCCGTCGCCGCGTCCGTGGACGGGCCCGCCCCCAAGGGGGTGGGGGCGGGCCCTACACAGAGGTGTTCCCGCCACGGGGGCGTGACCAACCCTTGACCCCCGCTTTTTCCGAGGCCGGGGCGGGCCTCAGGCGAAGGGCCAGACCAGACCGTACTGGGCGCCCACCGCGACGACCACCAGCGCGGCCACCGGCAGCAGCGAGTAGTGGACCCGGCGCACCGGGCCCCACCAGCCCCGTACCCAGGCGGTGACCGCGAACCCGGCGGTGACCAGGGTCAGCGGGACGGCCAGCCCCAGTGGGAGGGAGAGTGCGGTCGAGTCGCCGAGCAGCCACTCCTGGAGCCGGTTCAGGTCCACGACCGCGTAGACCACCAACCCGACCCCGACCAGGCACGCGAGGGCGGTGAGCCCGGCGGAGACGGCGGCGGCGATCCGCGCCGCCCCTTCCGGGCGGCGGAGCCGGACGGCCCCGCTGAGCAGGAGCAGCAGGGAGACGGCGACGGCGACCAGGTGCACGCCGGGGCCGCCCCACGCGGGGACGCGGTCGTAACCGCTGGTGGGGTTGGCCTCCAGGTACACGGCCACGGCCCGGCCGTCCTCGACCACGAACGCGAGCCGCTCCCCGCCGTCCGCTGTCTCGAACACGTCGTTCCCCACGGGAAGCCAGTGCTCCTCCGGCATGATGGCTCCCCGTACGTTCAGGGCGCCGTCGCCCGCGTCCCGCACCGTGACGTTGTCGAAGAGCGTGACGATGCGCCCGCTCCCCGTGTTGGGGCGTCGCGTGGTCACGTAGCTGCCGGTGTAGACGCTCGTGTCCACCGTGGCCGTGTCGGTCGCGTCCGTGCGTTCGGCGCTGGTCCCGTTGTCCCCGGCCGGGGCGAAGGTGTCGGCGAATTCGTTCAGGACGGCGAAGCGCAGGTCGTGGAGGGGGTTGTCCCCGGCGTCGGGGCCCGCGTCGTCACCGTTGACGGCCACGAAGACCCCGGCGTCGGTCCCGGGCACGATCAGGTAGCCGGTGTGCAGGCCGTCCAGGTCACCGCCGTGGCCCACGCTGCGGGGCGGTCCGGTCCGGTACTCGTAGGTCCCGTAGCCCATGGCCGTGGTGTCCGGGTGGACCTCGAACTGGCGGTCGAGCATGGCCGAGGTCCAGTCGGGGCCGAGCACGCGCTCGCCGTCCAGCTCCCCGCCGCCGAGCAGCGCCAGCATGAACCGCGCCATGTCGTCGTCGGTGGTCACCGCGGCACCGGCGGGGACCAGCGGGATGTGGGGGTAGGGCACCGGAGAGCCGTCGGGCCGGTGCCCGGTGACGAGGTCGGTCTCGTCGTGGAGCTGGCCGAACCGGGTGCCGTCCATGCCCAGCGGCGCGAACACGTTCCGTTCCACGTACTCCTCGAACGGAACGCCGCTGACCTCCTGGACCACGAACCCGGCGAGCCCGGTCCCGTAGTTGGAGTAGGCGGTGAACCGGCCGGGCGGGAAGACGCGGTCGGGGGTGTTGTCCCGTAGGAACTCCGCCAGGCCGCGCTGGTTCCCGGTGTCCTCGGGGTCGTCCATCTCGGTGCGCTCGTCGAACCCGGGGCTGTGGGTGAGCAGGTGGTGGAGGGTGACGGGCTGGCCCTCGTGGGTGTCCGGGACCCGCAGGTCCTCGGGCAGGTACGTGTTCACGTCCTCGTGCAGGTCCACCTCGCCCCGTTCGGCCAGCTGGAGGACGGCCACGGCGGTGAAGGACTTCGCGACGGACGCGGTGGGGATGCCGTGTACCTCCGGGTCCAGGGGCGTTCCGGTGGAGAGGTCGGCGACCCCGTGCGCGGCGGAGGCCAGCGGTGCGCCGTCCCCGACCACGGAGACCACCACGCCGGGGGCTCCGTGCCGTTCCAGGAGCTCGGGGACGCGTTGGTCGACGAACTCCTCGGCGGAGTCCCTGGTGAGTCCGAGGGAAGGGGGCGGGGGCGCGGCTGGCTCCGCGCTCGCGACGGCGGCCGGGGCCAGAGCCAGGGTCGCGGCTGCGGCGAGGCAGAGCGGGACGGAGAGGAAACGGGAGACGGATACGGGCACGGAGGGCTCCAAGCGGGCTGTTCGGTGTCAGCACCAACGCTAGGAATTCGGCCCGTCAGGGGCACTGGCGCTCGTGACCCTCCTCCCGGTACGGCCAGCTGTAGTACGGCTCCCGGTTCACGACGACAGCCCGTTAGCTTCCAGCTCCTGGAACCCGACCCTGCCCTGACCCATTACGTGACCCAGCCGGGCTTCGGCGGACAGAGCCACGCCGAAACGCGGGAGGGGGTCCACGAGATCCAGCCCGGCGACGATCACCAGCGCATCGCGGTCCTCGACGTCCCACCCGTTGAGGTGGAGGCGCTGACCCCGCGAGCGGGCTCGTCCGGCGGGCTCGAGGACGTCCCCCTCACCGGGTGAGCCCGCACCGGTCGTGCTCCCGGCGCAGGCTCAGCCCAGCAGGAAGGTGATGGCGAACAGGACCGGCACCGTGAGGAAGGTGGTCAGCAGGATCACCTCACGCGTGAGGGTCTCACCGGTCCGGTACAGGGTGGCGTAGTTGTACACGTTCTGAGCCGTCGGCAGGGCCGCCAGGACCACCACCGAGAACAGGGCGGCGCCCTCCAGCCCGAACGCCAGGGAGCCCAGCGCCCAGGCGGTCAACGGCAGCCCGATCGACTTCAGGGCCACCGCCAACAGAACGGGGACCTGGTCGGGCCCGGCACGGCCCGGCAGGGAGCTGCCGTGCAGGGAGATCCCGAAGGCCAGGAGCATCGCCGGGACGGCCATGCCGCCGATCAGCTCGAAAGGCTCCATCAGGGGAGCGGGTGGATCCCAGCCCGAGGCGGAGAGCGCGACCCCGGCGATGGAGGCGATCACCACGGGGTTGCGCACGGGGGTGCCCAGGGAGCGCCGGAGCACCGGCCAGAAACCCCGCACACTCCCGTTGGCCAGGTCCAGCACGGTCAGGGAGACCGGGGCCAGCACCAGCAGCTGGAAGAGCAGGATCGGGGCGACCAGCGAGGCGTCCCCGAGTACGTAGACGGAGATCGGGATGCCCAGGTTGCCCGCGTTCACGTACGAGGCGCCCAGCACACCCACGGTGGTGCGGCCGACGCCCCAGCGCCGGACGACCCCCAGCACGAGGAAGGCGAGCGCGACGATCACCACGCTGAGCACGCTCACCAGGACCGGACCCGAAACCAGGATGGACAGGTCGGTCCGCGCGAGGATCGTGAACAACAGAGCGGGGCTGGCGATGAAGAACGCCAGCTTGCTGAGGACCTCCCTGGCCCCCGGACCGAGCAGGGGTATTCGCCCGAGCATGTAGCCGATGACGACAATGCTGGCGATGACGCCGAACCCGACGATGACCCCGGACAAGGAACGCCCTCCGAACAACCGTGCGGCCGCGACCCGCCGAGGCTAACGGAGTCCGCTCGGAAGCGAAACGGTCCACGTCACACCACGGAAAGTGACCGTTCAGTGCTCCTGGCAGCACTCCTGCCGGGTCTGGAGGGCGGCCACCATCCTGCGGCGACGGGACTCCCTGACCGAGACGGAGACGATGCGGGTGACCGCGACGGCGGTGATCACGGCCAGCGGGATGGCCAGCGCGGTGGCCGGTTGGCGGATGGGGCGGAAACCGGCGCCCTCGGGGCCCACCACCAGGAAGCCCGAGGGGCGCACCCGCGTGAAGCCCACGCCGCCTGCGCCGTCACCGCCGAAGAACGGGAGGTTGCCGGTGCCGCCGCCCATGGTGCTCAGGCTGCTGACCCGGGCGACGGGGACCACCGTGGTCGCGCCCGAGGTCACCGGGGCACCGAAGGCCGTGGCGGACCCGGCCACGGCGCGGGTGTTGTCGAGCAGCGACGTCAGCGTGGCCATGGTGCCGCGCTGTTTCCTTGTCCTGGGCATCCGAGGTGTCCTCTCCCTGGGGTCGCGGGATTTCACGCTATATGCGGCACCCTCCGAACGCGGTAAGGATGGCGCCAATGGTGTGTCCGCGTCAGGAGGTGGGGCTCTGCGAGGCCCGGGCGCGTGATGTCGGATCGCGCCCCCGGACTCATCGAACGTGCCGAGGGAGACCAACCCCTGATCTCCGTACTCGCACCTTCCGATTCGAAGTCGCCTGTGAACAGGGGTGTACGAAGCGGGAGCTGGTCGGAACAGCCACTACGGAACCACACCCACGAGACGACGCGGGCTGCCCGTCACCTTCTCCTGCACCACCAGTGCGCCCGGGGCGACGGTCATGTCAGCCGGGTCGATGAACTGGCCCGAGGGACTCCCGTCCTCCTTGTAGTCCTGCTCGACCCGGACACCGAGGTCGATCACACGGGACTCGTCCTCCTCGTCGACCACCAGGCGCGCCTCGCCCCAGACGGATTCATCAGGATCGCGGGAGTGCTTGGTCCGGTTCACGTCCAGCCAGACGATCGCCTCCTCAAGGGGCAAGACGAACGCCCGCCACTGGCGCTCCAACGGTGCGGAGGCTCGGATCGTCCTGTGGGTGTCCCCTGAGAAGTCGGTGAATCTGTACTCCAGCTCGTCCTCGTCTGTCTGCCGGATCTCGTTCACCACGGAGTCCTCCAGAACACCGATGACAGCGCCCTCCCGCTCTGAGAAGAATGCTTCCTCGGTCAAGCGCTCCCCCGTGACGGGGTCGAGTATCCACTCCTCGCCATGCGGACCGGGGGTCACCGCGATCACCGCGCGCGAAACCGGCTGGACACTCAGCTCGACCGGGTGGAGATCAACGGGGGCGTCCCTGTCGATCTCATGGCGCCAGAGCTCCTCTCCCGAAACGGAGTCAAGACCGAGCAGGACAACGGTGTGCTCCTGCCGCTCTGCGGTCTCGTCGAGGGACTCGATGTCCTCGTCCATGAAGTTGCCGGAAATGATGACCGTTTGACCCGAGGCGACCACCCCCTTGGGATGAAAGTTCCGCCCCTCCTGCCCTTCTCCTCGGAGGTCGGTGAGACTCCACCTCTCGTCGCCGGTCTCCAGATCGAGCGAGAACACACCGTCTCTCTCATCGTTCACGTCGCGGTAGACGATCCGGGACGAGTCGGAGAGCAGACCCAGATGCTCTGGCATGGGGGACAACGTCGTGATGTTCCCGGGAACCTGTTCCTCAGCGGTGAAGTCCTCCACATGGGATCCGAGTTCCTCGCCCGTGTCGGAGCCGAGGAGCACGACGTCGTGCGGGACGGCCGCGGCTTCGGAATCCTCGTCGACGGGGTAGGCGAGCGCGACACGCTCTCCGCTCGCCGTGACGTTCGCGTCCGTCACCGCCTCGCCGACTCGTCGGTATCGCCAGAGCTCCTCCCCGGTGTCGCCCTGCAGGGCGATGACCCCGTCCGAGACGGTCACGACCACACCGAGAGGGAAGGGACGTACGTCGACGATGTCGGTTTCCTCAGGTGCCTCCCAGTCCCATCCCACGGAAGACAGGCTTCTGGGGAGGTCAAGCGGGTCTGCGATCCCTTGGAACACCGAATGGTCGATCTCGCTCTCCTCCCAGGCCCCGGGCATCAGCGAACACGATGAGAGCAGAAGAGTCAGCGCCGTCACGGACAGAATTCTGGTCGATTCCATATCCGCTCCTCAGAGGTCGTGTGGGAGTCGAGGTTGGGGGTGTCGAGACCGATGGAGGCCGAATGTGGGGCTGTTCCGGGTGTGGTGAGGTACCGGCCGAACGTGACTTCACCGATGCCTACTATGGGATTCCCTGAGGGGAATCTGCGTCTGAACAGGTGTGCATGGCGAGGATATGGCCCCGGGGGAGGCGAACGCGGAGTTCCTTTCCTGGGAGAAGGGCGGGCCGCGTCGGGGCTCGTCTCCCAGCTGAGCACGTCGTGTCCCGTGCCCATGACTTGCTGGGCGATGACCGGTTCCTTGCGGTCCCCGGGGCCGTGACGCTTGTGGAGCGAACCGAGGGAGACGGCGCCGGGGCCACCGTTCTGGGGTTCCGATGAATGACCGCCATGTGTCCTGAGCCGGGCAGCGCAAGGAGTGGGAGAGCATGACGAGAAGCTGGCAATCCCTCCGGTGGGCGAGCGCTGGAGTGGCCGTGGTGTTCCTGGTCCCCCTTGGGGCCTGTTCGGTGCTGGGGTTCGGGGGTGTCTCGGTGAGCCACCAGGAGTTGGACGGTGAGTGGTCGGACGCCGCCGTGCCCGGAACTGTGTCGGAGCTGGCGTGGGAGTGGACCGCCGAGGGGTACACGGGTGACCTGGGGGTGACCGCGCTGCCCGGGGGCGTGCTCCTGCGCATGTCGCACGGTGTCGTCGCGCTGGACGGTGTGACCGGTGAGGAGCGGTGGAGCTTCGTCGTGCAGGGCGAGGACGTCCCCGTACGGACGGACGTGCCCTCGTCCGGTGAGCGGGTCCACGTGCTCTACCCGGAGGAGGCCCCGGGCGAGGAGTCCGGGGGCGCCGACGGAGACGACTCGGCGGGTGTCCCCGGTCGCAGGGTCGTTCTCGACGGAGTGACCGGCGAGATCGTCGGCGACCTGGAGGAGGAGATCACCGGCGACATCGAGGAGCTGGGGGTCTTCGACGTCGGGACCGCTACGGACGCCGGCCTCTTCGAACTGGGTTCCGAGCCGCTGCTGAGCGGTCGCATGCTCTCGGACCAGGACGGTTCGGAGCTGTGGCGGACCGAGGACCTGTTCACGTGTGACGGCGGGAGTGTGGACCGGGCCGATCGCCCGGTGGTCTTCACCGAGGCGCTGGTGGTGCGCGCGGAGTGCGGCACGGACGTGACCGAGCTGGTCGCCCTGGACCCCGAGGACGGAGAGGTTCTCTGGAATCTCGAGGGCGCGGGAGCGCGCCCCTCCGCCGATTCGGTGCGTGCAGTGGGAGACCTGCTCGCCCTGGACCAGGGCGGGGACGGTTACTGGGGCGAGGAGTTCGCAGAGGCGGTCGTGCTCGACCCGGTCACGGGTGAGGTCGTGGGCGACGCGGCGGGGACCGGCGAGGACTGGTACCCGGCGCGCACGTTCGGGAACGGGTTCCTCGTGTCGCGGCGCGAGTCCGGGGCGGACGCTGTCGGTTACGAGCTGCGCCGATTCGACGGCCGGGTCTCGGCCACCGCGGAACGGGCGGTGGAGACGTCGTCGCCCGGGGCGTACGTGATCGCCCTCGAAGACGCGGTGGTCAAGTTCGCGGATTCGGGAGACGGGGGGCCGATGGTCAGCGTCGCTCCTTGGGAGGGAAGCGAACCGTTCGATGTGGATGTGCCCGAATCCACCGATGTCGCTCTGCCTTCGGGGACCAGGCAGGCGGAGGGTCGGTTCGAGGCCGTCCCCGGCGCCGTGGTTCTGGTCGACCTGAGCGGCGCCGAGGGTGAGGGGGTCAAGGTGCTCGGCTTTGGTGAGTAGGCCCCGACCGTTTCTCCGGTGGGCGAGCGCTGGAGTGGCCGTGGTGTTCCTGGTCCCCCTCGGGGCCTGTTCGGTGCTGGGCTTCGGGGGTGTCTCGGTCAGCCACCAGGAGTTGGACGGTGAGTGGTCGGACGCCGCCGTGCCGGGGTCGATCTCCGAGGTGGCGTGGGAGTGGACCGCTGAAGGTCACTGGGGGGATGTGGAGGTGACCCCCCTCCCGCGCGGTGCCCTGGTGCGTACGGCTCGGGGAGTGGTGGCCCTGGACGGGGTGACCGGTGAGGAGCGGTGGAGTTTCACCGTGGACGACGAGGGTGTCCGTGCGTTGACGGACGTGTCCTCCTCCGGGGAGCGGGTTCACGTGATGTACCCGAAGGAAGCACCGGACGAGGAGTTCGGGGCGGCCGACGACGAGGAGGGGTCCGTCCCTCCGGTCGAGTGGCGGCGTGTGGTCCTGGACGGAGTCAGCGGTGAGGTCGTCGGCGACTTCGCGGAGCCGATCGCCCCCGACGTCGAGAAGCCAGGGCCCTTCAACGTGGGTGTCGCTGGCGACGGGGGTGTCTTCCACTTGGAGGCCAGTGACGGGCTCTCGGGGGCGATGCTCTCGGACGAGGACGGATCCGAGCTGTGGCGGACCGAGGACCTGTTCACGTGTGAGGGATCTAAGGTGCACCGGGCTGACCGGCCGGTGGTGTTCTCCGACGCGGTGGTCGTACGAGCGGGCTGCGGTTCGCTCGACGCCGAGCTGATCGCTCTGGACCCTGGGGACGGGTCGGTTCTGTGGCAGCTGGAGGGTGAGGAAGCAGCGTTCCTGATCTCCGAACGCCGTTCCGTGCGTGGGGCGGGTGAGGTGCTTCCCGTGTACCACGACCAGGGGTCGTCGTATCAGGACGAACAGTTCAGCGAGAGGTACGTGTTCGATCCGGTCACGGGTGGGGTCGTGGGTGACGCGACAGGGCTCGAGGAAGAAGAGCACCATTACCTGGTTCGCACGCTTGAAGACGGGTTCCTCGTCGCCCAGCGCGCTCCTTCTGTCAAGGCCGCCGGTTACGAGTTGCGCCGGTTCGACGGCCGGACCCTGGCCACCGAGGAGCGGGCGGTGCCCACGGCGTCGATCAGTAGCTACGTGCTGGCTCTGGAGGACGCGGTGGTCAAGCTCGAGTCGGAGGACCCGGAGACTCCGGTCAACGTCGCTCCCTGGGGTGGCGGCGAGGTGCACCGGATCGATCTCCCGGAGCCGGTCAAGGCGGCCGGTTACTTCCAGGCCAGGCAGCCGGAGGGGCAGTTCGAGGCCGTTCCCGGGGCCGTGGTGCTGGTCGACCTGGCTGACTCCCAGGGCCAGGGGGTCAGGGTCATCGGATTCCGCTGACCGGATCCGCGCCCCCGGCTGGCCTCCGGCTGCTGAGGGACCTGTCCGGCGCGATCCGCCTGTGGCGGCGGGCCTCCTTCACCGACACGGCGACGGTGTCGGCCGCCGCGACCGCAGTGACGCCGAACAGCGGGATCGACAGGACTGCGGCGGGCAGGCTGATGTGGCGAAGGGGCGTGGGTCAGGGCTTATGACCAGGAACCCGACGGGCGCGCCCAGGCGGGGCTGATCCCTCTGGCCCCTGTCTCCGTCGGAGTACGGTGATCCCCGTGTGTCGCCTCCTACGTGGCGGAGGCGGCTGCTGCGAGGGTGTTGTCGAGCAGCGACGTCAGCGTGGCCATGGCGCCGCGCTGTTTCCTTGTCCTTGGCATCCGAGGTGTCCTCTCCCTGGGGTCGCGGGATTTCACGCTATATGCGGCACCCTCCGAACGCGGTAAGGACGGCGCCCGTGGTGTGTCCGCGTCAGGAGGTGGGGCTCTCCGAGGGGGCGTCCGGCTCGGTGGGCGGTTCCTGGGACCACCGCACCGCGAGGGGCCAGCCGTCCATGGAGGTGTCGTGGTAGCGAGGGAACGCCTCCTCGGTCTCCGTCACCGCCCCCTCCTCCACGTCCACCCGGAACCACGCCTCCTCGGTCTGGAGCAGGATCGCGTCCCGCTCGGGTGCCAGCGTGTACTGCACAACGGGACTCGAGACGTCCTCCAGCAGCCGAGTGACGCTGTGGCCCTGGCCCTCGACCTCCAGCAGGTAGGCGCCCTGAGGGCCCTCCCCGTCGCCGTCCGGCTGGAGCAGGGCCTGTTCACCGCCCCAGACCGGTGCGTCGTCGAAGGTCTGCCACTGCTCGCCCCCGGTGTTGAGGGTGGCGTTCACTACGGTGCCGTTGGTCGAACGCACCACGAGGCTGCCCTCGCCGCCCGCGATCTGCTGGGTGGGGACACTGTTACGGATGTGCAGGGAGCCATCCGGAGTGATCGTCCAGTCGCTGGGCCGCTGCCCCTCCCCGAGAGCGAGGCTGCCCTCCTGGTTGGGGGTGCCGCCGGGCGCCTCCAACGGGACCGACTTGACCTGCGGCGGCTGCCCCTGGCCCTGCGCGGAGACGTACCAGAGCCGTTCCCCGTGGATCACCGGGTCCGACAGCTCCTCCTCACCGGAAGCCTGGATCGTCTCGACGGGCTGGTAGGTGAACTCCTCACCCTCCTCGGCTTCCTGGGGGTCGGTCAGACCCGCCAGGTGCACGGCGTTGGGTTCGTTCGTGACGAAGGCGAAGTACTGCCAGTCCTCGGAGAACCGCTTGTGCACCGGAACCGCGGGCGCCATCGGGTCCACCGCCCCGTCGGGCAGGTCGATCCGCTGGAGGGGAGCGCCGGTGTCGGGATCGTGGAAGACCAGCACCTGCTCGGTCTCAGGGTCGCCGCCCTCGAACCCCCGGTGCACCAGGGCGAGCCCCACCAGACCGTCCTCGGTGAGCGCCTCGACCGTCTCCGGCTCGCCGTCCGAGGACCCGGAGGAGGATTCGCACGCCGTCACGGCGAGGAGGCACACAGCAGAGGTCAAGGCGAGTGAACGCCGCATGGATCGCCTTTCGGGGGAGCGGAGCGGGGTGGTTCCAGGGTGTGGGATCACCGGAGACACGTCACGGTTCTCCCCGATCCTCACGTTATCCGAGCGCCCCGTCTCGAGGGATCGGTGCCCGGCCCCTCGGGCGCCGATCCCGATTCGTCAGTCGGAGCAGGAAATCCCAGGTCATCCGGTGCCGCACTGCACGTACCCAAGGGTCCCTTCCGTGCATTCGCCCTTCGCGCCGCAGGTCGCCTCATCTGCGTTCATGTAACTCCACCACATGAACGGCCAGTATTGGCCGGTCCCGGTTCGATCACCATTCGACATCGGAATGGCGGGTGGAGCGCACGCGAGGTCGGCGTTTCCTCGCGGTCAGAGGCCTGCGGCCCGAGAGCCGTGTTCCGCCAGCGCATGTGCTGAGCCGTGTCCTCGGGCGACGGATCGTCAGTCGTCGGAACTCGGAGAAGGGGACGGCGAGGGAGCAGCCTCGTCCTCCTCCTCTTCTTCCTCTTCCTCCGCAGCCTCCTCCTCGGCCTGGCGTTCGGCTTCCGCGGCCCGCTCCGCCGCGCGGGACGTGCAGAGCTCTTCCGCGGACGCCGCAGCGCCGTCGACCGCGACGACGGTGAAGCAGTACTCGCCCTGGGTGTCGTCCGTGGGGACATGCGCGGTCACGGCGCCCGGTCCGGTTCTGGCCAGAGTCGCCGGAGTGTGCCCCTGGGGGCCGCCCACCACGAAGTACGAACCGGTACCGCCGGTGTGGTCGCTCCAGGACAGGGTGATCGCGCTGAGCGTGTCCTCAAGCCTGACGTCGGACGGAGGGCTCCCCTCGGGCAGCGGTGAGGGAGCCGCCACCGGCTCCGAAGACGCCTCTTCCGCGGGCTTGGCCTCGGGCTCCTCACTCGCCACGGTCTCCGCCTCGGGTGGGACGGGGCTCCTGGCGGCGAACGCGCTTCCCACGGCGGTGACCAGGAGGACTCCACAGACCGTGACACCGATGTGCATCTGCTTGCGCCACCGTGGGGACTCATGGGGTGTGGAGAGCGAGTCCCATTCGGGATCCGATGACCGCTCCTCGGTGACTTCGTCGGTCGGCAGGTACGCGGAGTCCGCGTCGCCCTTCCACCCTTCGAGGCGGGCCCAGGCGCGCAGCGGGGAGACCTCCTCTCCGCGCAGCTTCGCCATCATGAGGTCGGCGGTGCTGTTGGGAGAGGCCTCGGGTGCCGCGCCGTGGCGTTCCCGTTCCTCGGGAGTGGGAAGCGGCCGCTGGGGCGGGCGCAGACTCGAAGCGCTGGCCAGGCGGGACCTGTCCTCCGGCGGGGTGGAGGGAGGCTGGACGGGGCCGGTCTCCGCGGGGG